>NZ_JBIMDK010000005.1:0-253714 GCF_048552595.1 Acinetobacter psychrotolerans
CTTCAAAGTTAAGATGATGGTATGACAATTTTATATACTCCATAAACCCTTTAAATTAATTAGGTGGTTTATGTCGCACTTCAAGTTTTACTCTGCCGAGTATTGTCGAGGCAAGTTGTGATTTTAATTCAACAAATATAGATTGCAAGGCAATAAATAATCTAACTCTAAATATTAAGGAAAAAACAGGGGCTGATATAAAGGAACTACTCACAAAAAATAATGAAATGGCAGTTCTAAAACTTGAAAATATTAATGATGATCAACATAAAGTCCTTATTATTAATTATTATTAATTACGCCATATGATTAATAGAAAACTGGTAATTTAATTAGGGATATATTTATGAGGATAGTGCATTTATAATTTTAGCTGTTAAATTGAAATATTTTTTTAAAATATATGATATCAGGTTGTTTTTTGAGAGCGAAAGCTCTCATTTTTTTATTAAATGTATTCTGATGATTTGTGATATATGATTATGTTCTTTTATAAGAAATGTGGAGATAAATAAAAAACTGGATTATATTTAAAATTGTAAGCATTATTTTAGATGGAATGATCTTACTTGAATAAAAAAATGAGATGGTTGTAAGTAATCTAAACATTTTTAATATTGATCAACCCTTAGTGATTCACGTCTTTCAGGTCTTAAAATGTTTATTGAATATATAGGGCCTGCTCAGGAAAAAGATTTACTCCCTTTATTCGAAAGAGAGTTTGTACATTCAGATTTTTAAAATATCATTATTTACAAATTCTATTAGTTAAACTGGATGAGTAAATATTTATTCTTATATTTAAGCAATAAATTGATATAGTTTAACGATCAACAGTAATATTGATGTGGATTTTAGCATGCTCAAACTTATCTACTATGTTCCAGAATCCCATTTAGAATCTACCAAATTTGCGATTTTTGCGGCAGGGGCAGGTGGTATAGGTCATTATGAACATTGCTCATGGCAAGTTTTAGGTACAGGGCAATTTAAACCAGTCAAAGGCGCAAATCCATTTATAGGTGAATTGGATTCTTTGGAAACCATTCCTGAATGGCGAGTGGAAACAATTGTACCAGAAGATAAGGCATCACAAGTTGCAAGAGCATTAAAGCTAAGCCATCCTTATGAAGAGCCTGCTTTTGAATTTATTCAGATTTTAAATATCGAATTATAACAATTAGCTATTAACAATTTGACAATGTTATCGGCATTGAATTTATTTAAAAACATTCTTGGCGATAGTTTTATCTTTACCAATGGTTTTATCTTTACCAATGGTTTTTGCATCGTAATGATGGTCTGAACGAGATCATATTATCATCCACTGATCTGTATTATTTTTTGCAGTTGTTAAAAATTGAGTAAATTTTTTATAAACATGCATTTACGTCATAGAAATCTAGGCACTCCGTTTGAAGTACCTGAATATTCAAGATGATTAAACTTTCTGAATAAATAAATCACGATCAAAGCGATACTGTGGCATGAATACACCATCTTTCGCTCGTTCACCTGCACCAATTACCATGATTGGATATTGTTGATCATTCAGATTGAGCAGTTTACGTACCATTGGCTCATCAAAACCTTCCATCATACAACTGTCAAAACCATAGGCACGTAAAGATAAAACTAAGTTTTCACAAGCCAGTGCCGTAGTTTTACTCGCCCAAAGAATAGCATCGGCAGGGTTAAAAGCAGTAACAGGCAATTGTTTATTCAAGGTACGAGCAACTTTGAAAGCAACTTTCTTGAAGTTACCTAAAGCATTGAAATAACCAGTTTTATAGTTGTAAGGGATGAACTTATAATACTTTTGTACAAGTGGTGGAACTTCTGGTAGAGGGAATTCGCTGATATTCAGCTTTGACATTTCATCGATACGATCTGTACGTGCCACACAAACAATTAATTCAGCAGCAGTTTTTGCCGCAAATTGATCTAAACAGGCTTTAACCAATCGTTTTTTCTTATCTACATTTTGTACCACATAAAAAGTCCATGGTTGTAAATTAGATGAGTTCGGTGCAAGCAGTGCCAAATCTAAACAGGCATCTAATACATCAGCAGGAATCGCTTTATCGGTAAATTTACGTACTGAACGTCGGCTTTCAATCACCTTACGGAAATTATCGATATCAATATCCTGTGGGGCAGGTTCGTAATAGCGTTTCTTTTCAGCTTTCTCAGTTTTGTTGTTCTTGGACATGATTGTTTATTTCCAGAATAATTTGTATGAATTGTTAAAATAAAAAGCCACATCATTTAAGAAAACGATGTGGCTTTAATTTACATCGGATTGGATCAGTTAAACTGTGCAAAATCAGGTTTACGCTTTTGCATAAATGCCGCAACAGCTTCTGCTATTTCAGGTGATTTAACACGTTTCATAAAGACCACGGCTTCGTCATCAATACATTGAACAATTTCTTCAAGATTGTGCTTCATGAGTGCTTTGGTCTGTACTAATGATGCCAATGGCAATGCTGCTAAAGCTTGAGCTTGACGTAAAGCATGACCGTATACATCATCTTCAATGCTATTCACTAGCCCAGCACTTACAGCTTTTTCACTGTTAAATTTTTGTGCAGTTAACAATAACTCAGCTGCTTTATGGTAACCACCTTGTTGAATCAATAATTTACTTGAGGCGCCTTCAGGAGATAAACCCAAACTGACAAAAGGAATTTGGAATAGGGCAGTATTATCGCTATAAACAAGGTCGGCATGTAAAAGTACGGTTACACCAATACCAATTGCAACACCACGGACAGCGCAAATAAGTGGTTTAGACAAACGTGCCGCAGATTTGAGTAATACAAATGGAGGGCCATCACCTTCATGACCTTGTTGCTGTAATTGCAAAGAGGCAAGAAAGTCTTTCATGTCATTACCAGCACTGAAATCTGCATCTGCACCTCGTAAAAGCACCACACGAACATCACGATCTGAATCGGCTTCGTCTATAGCTTTAGCAATCCACAAATATAATTCACTGTATAAAGCATTCTTTGCTTCTGGGCGGTTAATGGCTAAAGTCAAAATACCATTTTCTAAATTTGCATTTAAATGCTGATGTGGTTGTTGAATACAACTGAGAGTCATCGTACTATCCTTGCTTTAAACCGAATATTTCTTTTATACCTTCATTATGTCGCATATTTTAAATCGTAGTGCAACTGATGAGTTCATAAAAAAGTTTGATTCATATGAAATATACATTTGATTATCTAGTTTATATAGGGCGTTTTCAGCCTTTTCATTTGGCACATATGCAAACCATTAAAATTGCATTGCAGCAAAGTGCCAATGTAATTTTAGCATTGGGTTCTGCTCAGGATGAGCGTAATACAAAAAATCCATTTTTAGCATCTGAACGTGAACAGATGATTTTGTCTAATTTTTCAAAAGACGATCAAAAACGAATTCATTTTGTGCATGTTATTGATGTTTATAATGATGTGAAGTGGGTGGGTTTGGTGAAATCTTTGGTCGCAGCTATTGTGAAACCAACAGATAAAGCGGGTTTAATTGGTCATTTTAAAGATGATTCTTCTTATTATTTGCAGCTTTTTCCAGAATGGCAATTAGTAGAATTAGATAGTCTAAAAGATGCAATTTCTGCAACACCTTTGCGTGAAGCCTATTATAGGGGTGAAATTAAACGCATAGAGTTTCCTTTAGGAACGATTGAGTTTTTAGAAAAATTTCAACAAACAATTTTATATCAAGAGCTTAAAGATAAATTTCTAAAGCATGATCTTTCTAATTTATAAAATTAAAGGTTTACTGCTCTTTGTCATTACAATTTTTTAGTCAGTCAAAATTGAAGTGTCAGGGCAATAGTAAGCTCAATCATCCATGAATTAAAAATAGTCATATTCACTTAGTATTTCGAATTATTAATCACCATTTAAAAAGAGCTGAGCTTGTTCAATCAAGACTTTTGTCAGAGATTCAAGCTGAATGGATTGCCGTCTCCAATGATGCCAATAAAGTGGTAATTCGATTTGTAATTCAGGTGCAATCTCAACGAGTGTACCATTATTGAGTGGCTTTTCAGCTTGATAATTGGGCAACCATCCATAGCCTAAACCCATCATCATTGCATCAACAAATCCATTTGAAGATGGAATACAGTGGTGCGGATATTGGGTGGGATTTAATCCAAATCGCTGTTGGATCGCATGGGTATGCATTTGATCTTTTTCATTAAAAATTAATGCAGGTGCAGCACGAAGGGCATCTCGATGAAGACCTTGTGGGAACCATTGCTGTGCAAATGTTGGCGTCATGGTAAAACGATAATTCATGCGACCTAAATATGCTGCTACACAGCCTTTCATAGGCTGAGATTCAGTCGTTACACAAGCATTGACTAAACCTGCTTCAAGTAAATGATGTGTTTGAGATTGATCATCGACATGAAAGTGGGCGATGATTTTTTGTTTGATGATCGTATCTTGCAGTAATGGTAATAGCCATGTTGCTAATGAGTCAGCATTGGTGGCTATATTTATTTGATAAAAAGCAGAATTTGCAATTTTTCCAGTTAAGTTCTGAATAAAATTTTGCTCTAACAATCGGCTATGTTGTAGATAATGTAAAAGTGATAGTCCTGCTTGTGTCACACGGCAGGGTCTTTCTCGGACAATCAGTAAATGCCCTAAATTTTTCTCTAAACTTTGTACACGTAATGTGACAGCAGAAGCAGTAATATTCAGCCTTTCCGCTGCGAGTTCAAAACTTCCTGTTTCAGCGACCGCTAAAAAAGCTTCACTTTGCTTGCTTTGTAACATCGGTATCACTCAATTTGGGGAATAGTTTTGCTCTGAAGTAAACATTCAGAATAGTGAAAGTACAGTTTTTATCAGCTAAGAATAACTTAGTTTAGCTAATATTTACTTAGAAATACTTATTTGATAAATTTTTCTTGGATAATCACGGATATTCATCCGATTGATCAAAAGTGTAGTTTCATCATGTTGCACAGTTATATCCAAGGCTTAGCCGTAGCTTTTAGTCTCATTCTAGCCATTGGGGCGCAAAATGCTTTTGTACTGAAACAGGGCTTAAAAAAGCAAAATGTATTTTGGATCTGTGCTGTATGCGCTGCATCCGATTCAATTTTAATTTTACTCGGCGTAATGGGTTTTTCTAAGATTGTGCAAACACACCCTGAAATTGTCGATTGGGCAAAATATTTAGGTGCGACATTTTTATTATTTTATGGCGCACAGCATTTTTATCAATCTTGGAAAGGTTCAGAAAGTTTAGAATTGAGTATAAAAGATGAATCTCAATTGTTAAAAATGGTACTGATCTGTCTTGCATTAACATGGTTAAATCCACATGTTTATTTAGATACAGTGGTCTTGATTGGCTCGATTTCTACACAGTTTCAAGATACTCAACTGTCTTTTGCATTGGGTGCTGTGACTGCATCATGGCTATTCTTTTTTAGTTTAGGCTTTGGTGCACGTTTTTTATTGCCGATATTTCAGAATGCCAAATCTTGGAAAATATTAGATTTTATTATTGGTTTCGTTATGTGGAGCATTGCTCTCTCATTATTGGTTTAATGCTCAATCAAGCGTCCTCCCAGAATGTGGGAGGTGTAATCTACTTGATTTTATTAACGAACTTGATCAGCAAGATTCATTTATTAACAAACTCATTGATTCATTCGCGTGTGTCTATTATCCAGCTTGTAGTGCTTTTAAATCGTCTAAAACTTGTTCTGCATGTCCAGCGGCTTTAACTTTACGATATTCTTTCACTAATTGACCGTTATGGTAAATGAAGGTTGAGCGTTCAATCCCCATAACTTTTTTGCCATACATATTTTTTTCTTTAATGACATCAAAGTGTTTACATAGCACTTCTTCTTTATCGCTAATTAAATTAATCGTCAGTGATTGCTTTTCGGTAAAGTTTTGATGGGCTTTTACAGAGTCACGTGAAACACCAATGATGGTGGTATTTAATGTATCAAATTGATCTTTTAAGCATGAAAAACCAACAGCTTGAGTGGTGCAGCCTGGTGTAGAATCTTTTGGATAGAAATATAAAATCAACCATTCAGATGCAATTTCTGTCAGGTTTATTTCACCCGTTGTGGCAGGAAAAATTTGATTTGGGAGTTGAATGTGTTCAGTCATTGTCATTCCTTAAATTCACGATGTTCTAATTCAAGTGCTAAAAAAGCATAATTTTCGTGATAGAGAATATCACCTTTATGTACTGAAAGTGGCGTTTTAAACATCGGTGCATCAATTACAGTGGTGTGAAATTCACCTAATTCACCACATGGGTCAATCCCACGTGAAATGAGTTCATCTACAAAATCTTGCGTTAAAATTTGACCTAAGTCTTCAATTTTCATACCTAAATTTAGGTTAATAGTGACGATAATACATTTGAAACCCAATTGGATGAGTTCATTTACTACGTCGATTCGTGGTTTTTGCCAAAGTGGCATACACAGTTCTAGCTTACTACGTTCACAAACGGATTGATTCCATTCTGCATGTCCGATTAAGTCGATATCACCAGTGACTAGTATTTCAGCATCGTACTGTTTTGCTTGATCCAGTAATTGAATGAATTGTTGCTCATAGTTTTCCCAAGTCGCGGCTGTTTTTAAAATAGGTAAACCGAGTGCAGCTGCTTGTGCATCGATAATATTGTGAGGCATTGCATGTGAGCGTGATCTTAAACCTTGTTCTTCTAACATCACGATTAAAGCAACAGCAGTACCCGTTTGCATCGCATGATAGAGTGCAAGACTACTGTCTTTACCACCACTATAAGAAGCAATAAATTTATGATTTTGTAAGGGGCAATAAGTAAGATTATTCATAAATTTATCTTTTTAAATCAATCATAAACGATAAAAAAGCCTGCATAAAGCAGGCTTCAATATTCATGCAGCAATTATTTTTTAGCTTGAGCTGCTTTCATTGCAGCTTCAGTTAAGGTTTTTAATTTACCCGTTAACTGAGGTCCAAAACATGCTTGAAGATCTTGGTTGTTCTTTTGAACAAAAGCAAGTGTAGCAGGGCTTTTCTTTTGGTTTATCGCACTTTGGATTTGCCATTTTTGATCATTGGTTAATTTACCATCAGACTCAACAGCACAAGAACAGTATTTGCTGACTTCTGCAGCAGTTAATTTTCCACCTTTCGCTGTTTCTGTTTTACACACGCCAATCAAAGCAGATTTTACATTTGCGCTTTGGTAAGCTTGTTGTATTGCATTTGATTCAGCAGCGAAAGCGCTAGAACCGAATAAAGCTGAAGCAGAAAATAAAGCTGAAAGAATAAGACCTGATTTTAAATTTTTCATAAACTGTACCTTGTTATTGCTGTATATAACGCGTTGGGTCTGTAACACCTGCATCCATAAAGCCTTGTTTGCGAAGTCGACAGCTATCACATTTGCCACAAGCACGTCCTTGGTCATCTGCTTGGTAACATGAGACCGTTTGACTATAGTCTACGCCATGTTCGATGCCTAAGCGTATTATATTCGCTTTGGATAAATGTAACAGAGGTGTTTCAAATTTAAGCGGTTTTCCTTCAACGCCAACCTTAGTTGCTAAACGTGCCATATTGGCAAAAGCATCGATAAACTCAGGACGACAATCAGGATATCCTGAATAATCAACAGCATTGATTCCAATTACGATTGCTTCTGCACCAAATACTTCAGCCGCAGCTAGTGCATAGGACAAAAAGATGGTGTTACGCGCTGGAACATAAGTTACAGGAACACCATCAGTTTCATGATCAGGGATATCAATGGTCAGGTCTGTCAGTGCAGAACCGCCTAAATTACCCAAATCAATATTGATAACACGATGTTCAACCCCCGCTTGCTGGGCGATTGTTTGTGCAGCATCTAACTCAGTTGTAGAACGCTGACCATACATAAAACTGAGCGCAATACAGTCATAATTTGCTTGTGCCCAAGCTAGACATGTTGTTGAGTCTAAGCCGCCAGATAATAAGACGATGGCACGAGTGCGCATATCAAACTCTCCAAAATATTAATAATTAACGATAAGATTAACGACCAGTTTCATCATTCCAAAGCAACTTATGCAGCTGTAATTGGAAGCGAACAGGGAGATGGTCATCTAAAATCCATTGTGCTAAATCACGTGCAAGTTGAGGTAAGCGAGCAGCACCTTTTTCAACTGCAAAAGCAGGGGAAAACCATACGGTACTGACTTTTTCATTGAGCGTATATTGCTCAACTTGCTGTTTAGACCATTCATAATCTTCACGATTACAAATGACAAATTTTATTTGATCATGTGCTGTTAAATGATCAAAATTACTCAGTAAATTTCGTGCAACCTCACCAGAAGTTGGCGTTTTTAAATCTAAAACTTTTGAAACACGTGGGTCAACTTTAGACACATCTAAAGCACCGCTGGTTTCTAAAGAAACTTCGCAGCCTAAGTCTGCCAGACGTTGCATTAATGGTAAAGCATTGGGCTGAGCAAGTGGCTCACCACCAGTTACACAAATATAAGGTGTTTTATAATCAAGTGTTGTTTGAATAATTTGATCGAGTGATTGACGCTCACCACCCTCGAAAGAATAGGTTGTATCACAATAAGTACAACGCAAAGGACAGCCAGTTAAACGAATAAAAACAGTCGGTAAGCCAGCAGCGTTGGCTTCACCTTGTAAAGAATAAAAAATCTCCGTGATACGTAGTCCCGCAGACGGATCAGAAACAGGAATAGTAGAAGAACGAAGCGCATTCATGAGATTTTACCACAGGTTACAAAATGAAAAATCTCTACGCTCAGAGATGACCGTAGAGATGGGGAGCGATAACTCCGCAGGAAATATTACGAATTAGTCTTCGCGAAGAAGTTCGTTCAAACTTGTTTTAGAACGAGTTTGTGCATCTACTTTCTTCACGATAATTGCAGCATACAAGCTGTAAGTACCACATTTAGAAGGAAGGCTGCCCGCAACAACTACAGAACCTGCAGGAACGCGACCGTAATGAACTTCACCTGTTGCACGGTCAAAAATCTTAGTCGATTGACCAATGAAAACGCCCATTGAAATTACAGAGCCTTCTTCAACAATCACACCTTCAACAATTTCAGAACGAGCACCGATGAAGCAGTTATCTTCAATAATTGTTGGATTTGCTTGAAGTGGTTCAAGAACACCACCAATGCCTACACCACCAGAAAGGTGAACATTTTTACCAATTTGTGCACATGAACCAACAGTTGCCCATGTATCTACCATTGTACCTTCATCTACATAAGCGCCAATATTGACATAAGAAGGCATCAACACTACGTTTTTCGCTTGGAAAGAGCCTTTACGCGCAACAGCAGGTGGTACAACACGTACACCAGCAGCTTTAAATTGCGCTTCAGTCCAACCTGTAAATTTAGTATCTACTTTATCATAGAATCGAAGATCACAAGATTCGATAGGCTTGTTATCATTCAATTTGAAAGATAACAATACCGCTTTTTTCAGCCATTGATGAACAATCCATTCACCATCAATTTTTTCAGCTACGCGTAAAGTTCCGTTATCTAAACCCGCAATAGCTTGTTCAACAGCTTGGCGAACTTCTAAAGAGCAATCAGCTGCAGTAAAGTTAGCACGGTTTTCAAACGCTTGTTCAATGATCGTTGAAAGCTGAGACATGATCTTCCTTCCCAAAAAATTTTAAAGATTCTACACCAAATCGGACTTGGATTAGATATAAAATCGAGTTTCAATCGAAAAAACTAATTTAAAAATGTATATGAAAATAATAAAAACATATAATTATTAAAATAATTTAAAAGTCAATCTGTTGAAAAACAACAACTCACGCTCAATTGTATCAAAAAATAACAAAAACTCATCAATTTGACTATTAATTGTTAAGATTAATTCACATATGATCTTGTTGGTAAGGTTAAAACACATGAATGATTAAAGAACAAACTCAGTATTTGAGGAGAAATAAATGAAAGTATTAAAAGTATTGGCTATTGCTGCTGCATTATCTGCTTCTGGACTAGCTATGGCTGATGAAGCCGTTGTCAATCAAGGTAAAGCATTTGATGTCAACCAATTAATTCCGACTGGCGCACGTGCCGAAATTGGTACAACTGGTTACGGTGGTGCTTTACTTTGGACTGCTAATCCGTATGTAGGTTTGGCATTAGGTTATAACGGTGGTGATATTTCTTGGTCAGATGACTTGAAAATTAATGGTTCTAAGTATGACTTAGACATGGATAATAAATTGGCTTATTTAAATGCCGAAATTCGTCCATTTGGTGCAAGTCAGAATATATGGGCTCAAGGATTATATGTCGCTGCGGGTGTGGCTTATATCGATAATGACTACGATGTAACCCGTAATGTTGGTAAAAATGCTTCATTTAAAGTAGATGGTTCGCGTTTCAATGCGGGTTTAAATGACGATGTTTCTATTAAAGGTAATCAAAAATACGACAACGATATTGCACCTTATTTAGGTTTAGGTTTTGCACCTAAAATTACTAAAAATATTGGCGTATTTGGTGAGGTAGGTGCTTATTACACAGGAAATCCAACTGTTCAATTGGTTTCAAACCATCCTGATTTAATTGGTGATGATGGTCGTACACTTGGTCAAGCAGTAAATGCAGAAGCCAATAAAATTAGTAATGATAATAAATATGAGTGGCTGCCAGTGGGTAAAGTCGGTGTAAGCTTACACTGGTAAGTTGTTGAACTGAGTATTCTAGCTACAGTGGTTGAATACTGAGTACACAAAAAAAACGAGCTTCGGCTCGTTTTTTTATGATTGATCAATCAATTTCTCTGTTAAAACCGATAAGCGATTTTAATGCCATGACCCAAAGCGTGATTATCTGCGACAGCGGATAACGTAGAATTTTGTGTCACAGGGTTATTAATATTTATATTACGAACTTCTGCCTTGTTTAATTTAAAATATTTTAATCCATAAGCGATGAAAATATTTTTATGGAATTTATATAAAGCACCTAAACCAAAAGCATAATATCCATCTGATGGATTGAGCGTACTGGCAGGATTGCCACTGCCAGAATCCCAAGAAAAATCTGCTGTAGTCAACCATTGCTCAGAGAAGATATGTGCAATTCCTAATTTTGCAGAGACCTGATCATTTTTATAGGCAATCATATTAAATGGTTTAATGTATTGCGGATATTGCTGCACAGCTAAATCTACAATTGCGCCAAATTGTCTAGGTTGAATTTCGAAATCTTTCCAATTTATCCATCGTAAATTACTATATAGAATATTTTTTTTATTGAGCCCTATTTGCACATCTAGATTGACTGACTGTGGTGTGGTGATCTCTGTTTTTGCAAAAGGAACCACATTGATGGCTTTATCTGAAACGGTTTCAGTAACCGTAGATTTATGTGTGATTGTCGAACGATAGGTGAGAGCTGTTTTAAGTGCATATTCTGGGATTTGATAACTTAAACCTGCCAGCCAACCATTTCCTGAACTTTGTTTAAATTTTGCTTGATAACCACTTAGGATTGAATAGTTTGCCCCGTATAAATCTATATGCCCTTGCAATTGTTGATAGACACCACCTGCATAAATATTCCAACGTGAAGAGGGTTGATAACCCATTAATATGGTTAAATTTTCGCTTTCAAAATTTAACTGAGTTGCCTCAATACGCTGCTGACCAAGATATGATAGCGGTTTGTACTCATAGTCAACATCGACACCATAAGGTTGATCATAGATCAGACCAAAGGAAAGCTGCGGACTGATTTGTAGCTTTGCTGCTGCATTGGCAAAGTGATAATCATTGACCAAATTTCCAGTAGAGAAATTAGAAATCCCGATTTTTTGGAGTTCAGATTGATTTTGGACTTTTCCAGCAACATCTGCATACATTTCAGCATAGGATAATTCGACATAGTTTCCTGTTTCTAAAAAGGAAAGTATGGATTGATCCGAGGTTTCCATACCCGCCGAATGGCATAGCACAGGGATGGATGTGCTAAACACGAATCCCCAGAACTTTTTTTTCATATATCTCCCCGAAATATGAATAAATATGATGGATTCTTTTAATGATCATGAGAGGTAAAAGTGAGCTTAAAATGCTGATGAGTGTGTGCGTTTAAAATATCGAAAGGTGATCAGAGAAGTATTTTTTGATCGATATTTACACTATTAATTCAATTTTTTATATTTTTGTCAATGAAAACAGGTGTATTTGATCATTTTTTTATAAAAAATGGGGCAATTGCCCCAGATTGGAAATTCTGATTAAAAAGTGGACGAAAATGGTTAAGTTAGTCTTCAGGATAAGCGATTTTTTTCAATGCTCTGATATCTGCTTCGGGTGAACAAAGTGAAATAAATTCGTAGCCATAACCACGCAGTAAATGTCCTTTACGCACAGCAATCCAAGTGGTGTTTAAACCAAAAATATCAATATGGATTTGTTTTAAGCGATGGTCACGTTCAGTGTCATAAGCCACATCATTGACGATACCGACACCCATGCCCAATTCCACATAAGTCTTAATGACATCTGCATCTAAAGCGGACATTACAATATCGACATCAAGATTGGCATCTTCAAAGGCTTTATCAATTTTAGAGCGGCCTGTGAAACCACCGTGGTAAGTGATGATTGGAAATTCTGCTAATTTTTCTAAGGTAATGTCTTTTGGATGAATTTTGGTTAGTGGATGATCTTGCGGGGTAATGATGCTGTGTTTCCAGTTATAAAATGGCACACTGCCCAAATTACTTTCAGTTGTTAAAGACTCAGTTGCAATACCTATATCAGCAAGTCCTAGAAGTAACATTTCAGAAATTTCAACAGGGCTGGCTTGTTGCAAAATTAAATGTACTTTTGGAAATGCTTTTTTGAATAGATTGACAATTGGCGGTAACACATAACGGGCTTGGGTATGTGTAGTGGCAATGGTTAATGTGCCTTCATCGACTTTATTAAAATCATCAGCAAGACGTTTGATATTATCTGCATCAATTAACATGCGTTCTACAATGCTTAATAAGGCTTGTCCTGGTTCTGTCAAACCGAGTAAACGCTTACCTTTACGAACAAAAAGCTGTACGCCTAATTCATCTTCTAAATCTTTAATGTGTTTACTTACACCCGATTGTGAGGTGTAAAGTGCAGCCGATGCTTCGGTTAGATTATAGTTTTGTCGAACTGTTTCTCGAATAATTCGTAATTGTTGAAAATTCATTTTATGGATACCTCAATTGCGGATGAGTATATTTTTTATACTCATCCTATCGTCATTTAAGCGACTTGATTTTCAAATAGGTGGAGTGTAGATGGACTCACCCATACTGTTTGATTTGGTCTGTATTGATGTAGTTTTGCTTCTTCTGGATTTAAAGCAATTTCAATCAAATGTCCTTGACGATCTTGTAATTCAGCCATGACTTTACCTGCAATCCAAATTTCACGTAAGAAGGTGGCTTGTATTGCATTTTCAGTCGGTTGAGCATGGATTTTCAATTCATTTGGTCGTGCAAATGCAATAACCTTACCATCAGCAGTATTTTTTGCAGAAGGTAGGATAATTTTATCTTCACCAATACGAATAATACCCTGATGATTTTCGCCTTCAAAACGATTGGCTTGCCCTAAAAAGTCAAAAACAAAAGGTGTTGACGGCTTTTCATATACTTCGCGTGGTGAACCAATTTGTTCAATATCACCTTTATTCATGACGACAATTTGATCTGCAACTTCTAACGCTTCTTCTTGGTCATGGGTTACGAAAATAGAGGTGATATGTAATTCGTCATGCAGAGTGCGTAACCAACGACGTAGTTCTTTACGAACTTTAGCATCTAACGCACCAAACGGCTCGTCTAGTAGCAATACACGTGGTTCTACAGCCAATGCGCGAGCCAGTGCGATACGTTGACGTTGTCCGCCAGACAACTGTGCAGGATGGCGATCTGCCAAAAAGCCAAGTTGTACTAAATCTAATAGACGAGTAACACGTTTTTTAATTTCAGCTTCATTTGGACGGATTGCACGTGGGCGAACACGTAAACCAAATGCGACATTTTCATATACAGTCATGTGGCGGAATAACGCATAATGCTGAAATACAAAACCGACTTGGCGTTCACGAACGTGAATTTTAGTTGCATCGGTACCTTCAAGAATTACCTGACCACGATCTGCAGATTCTAAGCCTGCAATGATACGTAATAGTGTCGTTTTACCACAACCCGATGGACCTAAGAGTGCAACCAATTGACCGTCTGGAAAATCTAAAGAGATATCTTTGAGTGCATGGAATGCACCAAAATGCTTTTCAATATTTTTAACTTGAATACTCATGTGGTCATTCCTTAAGAAACTGTAGATTCTTGGTTTTCACGGTTTTGTTTTTCTTGGCGAAATTCAACCCATGTTTTTAAAATCAATGTGACAATCGCTAATAATGCAAGCAGTGATGACACGGCAAATGCAGCGCTAAAGGTATATTCGTTATATAAAATTTCTACATGTAAAGGCAAGGTATTGGTTTCACCACGAATATGCCCGGAGACCACTGATACTGCACCAAACTCACCCATCGCTCGTGCATTACATAGGATCACGCCGTAAATCAGACCCCATTTAATATTAGGAAGCGTTACTTTCCAGAAGGTTTGCCAACCTGAAGCACCCAAAACGATCGCTGCTTCTTCTTCTTCTGTACCCTGTGCTTCCATTAAAGGAATTAACTCGCGTGCAACAAACGGTACGGTAATGAAGACTGTTGCGAGAACAATCGCAGGTGTTGCATAGAGAATTTTAATGTCATGATCCATTAACCAGCCACCAATCCACCCCTGTGAACCAAAAATCAGTACCAGCATTAAACCTGCAATAACAGGGGATACTGAAAAGGGAGTATCAATAATGGTGGTTAAAATGGCTTTACCACGGAAGTTAAATTTGGCAACACACCATGCCGCTGCTACACCAAAGATGACATTTAATGGCACTGCAATTGCGGCTGTAAGTAATGTTAATTTAACAGCAGATAAGGTATCTGGATTAATTAAAGCTTGAAAATAAACATGAACACCCTGCTTAAACGCTTCGACAAAGACCAATATCAATGGAAGAATTAAACAGCCTAGGAAAAAAATCAATGCAATTGTAATTAATGTATAGCGTACCCATTCTGGTTCACGAGTTGCATCACGAGATTGTAGTTTTTCCGCCAAGGCATTACTGTTGGTTGTTAAACTCATCTTGCTGTTCTCCCTGTACGGCGGCTTGCCCAAGCTTGCACTAAATTAATTAAGAACAAAATAAAGAATGAGAGCACTAACATGACTACAGCAATGGTTGTTGCACCTGCATAATCATATTCTTCTAAACGAGAAATAATCATCAAAGGAGCGATTTCAGTTTTAAACGGTTGGTTACCTGCAATGAAAATGACTGAACCATATTCACCTACACCACGAGCAAATGCCAAAGCAAAACCAGTCAACAATGCTGGAAATAGAATAGGTAAAATAATTTTGATTACAATTTGCAAACGGTTTGCACCCAAAGCCGATGCAGCTTCTTCAAGCTCTGTTTCTAAGTCACTTAAAACAGGTTGAACTGTTCGAACAACAAAAGGAATACCAATAAAAATCAGGGCTAAAGTAATCCCGATCGGTGTATATGCCACTTTGATACCGAGAGGTTCTAAATATTGCCCAATCCAACCTGTTGGTGCATAGAGCGATGTTAAGGCAATACCTGCAACAGCAGTGGGTAATGCAAAAGGTAAATCGACTAGCGCATCGACAATACGTTTACCTGGAAAGGTATAACGAACGAGACACCAAGCCAAGAGCAAACCAAAAACTACATTGATCAGTGCTGCGATAATTGCAGTACTAAAGCTCAATTGTAAGGATTTAAGAATACGTTCTGAACTAATGATTTCAATGAAACCATCCCAACCGACACCCATAGATTTTATGAATACAGCTGATAAAGGAATCAGAACAATTAATGATAAATACGCTAGAGTGAAGCCTAGTGAAAGACCAAATCCTGGCAGCACTCGGGATCGCTGCGACATGATGACTCCTCAAAAGAGAGAAAGCTTATTGAAACTCAATAAGCAAAAATTTAAATAAATTGCGCAAAGCTTAAAAGGCATTGATTAAAATGCAAATTTAAAAAATAACTTTTTCATATCAATTTTGCTTATAAAAGCGCTTTTCTGTTCTGGAATCATGTGATTAAAAATTTCAGGAAAGGGGCCAAAACCCGAAGCGACATTGATATGCCCCACATTTCCTAAATTTACTGCTTTGATATGCCATGCTTTGGTTAAGTTTTGGACATCATCAAAGTTGAACCACGGATCATTTTCACTGATTAATATTTCAGTGGGAACACGAATTTTTAAACCATAAAAATATGTTTTGTAATTGCCAATACTATCAGCAGCAAAACCATTTGAGCCAAAGCGTTCAGGATTTGCAGGAGCGACCAAAACCAATTTTTTTACTTTCGTGATCAGTTCAGGGTGCTCATGTAATGCTGCTACACAAGTTAAACAACCGAAACTATGTGCAACAATCTGGATTGGATGATCTGTTGCATTTAGGACTTTGACCAATTCTTTAACCCAAAGTTGCAGAATAGGTTTATCCCAATTTTTCTGATGCACACGAGTACTGTGCGTTAATTGATTTTGTAACCACGTTTGCCAATGCTTATGATCACTTCCACCAACACCGGGAACAATAACTGTGTGCACCATGATTGAACTCCTGCCTCTGCTTTGACTGGTTATTACTTGTTGTTGGCTTTTACGATTTGATCAAATACACCATTATTTTCAAAATGTTGTTTTTGAACTTTAGTCCATCCACCAAATTCTTTATCAATCGTCACCAATTTTAATGGTTTAAACGTAGCTGCGTATTTTTTCAATGTTGCAGCATTACGTGGACGATAATAATTCTTTGCCGCAATTTCTTGACCAGCTGGTGAATATAAATAGTTCAAATATGCTTTGGCTAAATTCAAGTTACCATCTTTAGCTGCATTTTTTTCTACAATTGCAACAGGTGGTTCAGCTAAAATTGATAATGAAGGTGTAATAATTTCAAACTTGCCAGGTTGTTCACGAGTCGCTAAGAATGCTTCATTTTCCCAAGCCAATAACACATCACCAATACCACGCTCTGCAAATGTAGTGGTTGAACCACGTGCGCCAGAGTCTAAAACTTTGGTTTGTTTATAAATTTGGCGAACAAACTCTTGTGCTTTTGCATCTGTACCATATTTATGTTTTGCCCAAGCCCATGCAGCTAAATAGTTCCAACGCGCACCACCCGATGTTTTAGGATTTGGCGTAACAATTTCAACACCAGGTTTAACTAAATCGCCCCAGTCTTTAATGCCTTTAGGATTATCTTTACGCACTAAGAACACGATTGTTGATGTATATGGCGTCGAGTTTTGTGGGAATTTTTTCTGCCAATCTTTTGGAAGCAAATCACTATTTTGTGCAATTGCATCAATGTCAGCTGCAAGTGCCAAAGTCACAACATCTGCACTTAAACCATCAATTACCGCACGTGCTTGTTTACCAGATCCGCCATGTGATTGTTTAAAGTTAATATCTTGCCCAGTTTTAGATTTCCAATACGTTGCAAACTGTTTGTTAAAACTATCGTACAACTCACGGGTTGGATCGTAAGATACATTTAAAAAATCTTTCGCAGCGATGGAATATGTTGAAGCAGACAATAATGTTGCAACAACAGCTAATTTAATTTTTGAAAATTTCATGGTTTTAGTCCCCAACTTTTTCAGAAGTTCGTTAATATGTGGGCAGCATAACGCTAGTCTTTATTCATAAAAAATAATAAAAAACGAATTTTATATGAATAAAAGAGAAATAGCTTTTATGTCTATCCTTAACAAAATTGGTGTAAAGACGAGGAAGAATAGCGTGATGATTTGTTTTAAAAATGCTCAACAAATTGATTCAATAAATCTTTTGGATCGAGCGTTTCATTATGGAGATGGTTGCTTTACCACTGCGCGATTCCATCACAATGATTTAGAGTTAAAACAATTACATTGGGCACGTTTAAAATTGGCTTCAGAGCGGATGTTTTTACAATTTGATTTTGAGGTTTTGAATAAAAGCATCACATTATTACAGCAGCAGTTTGCAGTGCTTGATGGCACATTAAAAATTGTTCTGAGTCGTGGTGACGGAGATCGTGGTTATGCCATGCCTGAACACGCTGCAGATATATATGTTTTTTATTACCCAAAAAAGCATTCAAATTTCCAACCTGAATTTATTCAAAGTGGTGTTTTAGATCAAGCGATGGGTTTAACAATGCCGAATTTGGTTGGGCTTAAAACATTGAATCGTTTAGAACAAGTCATGTTAAAGAAAGAGGCTTTAGAAAAAGGTTGGCAAGAGGCATTGGTGACGGATGTGCAAGGTGCAATTGTGGAAGGCGTGAGCAGTAATTGTTTTATTCGACTAAACAATACATGGATTACTCCGGAACTCCGCTATAATGGCGTACATGGTGTGATGCGCGCAGAAATTTTGTCACGAATGGTGCAGCAAGGTATTTCATGTAAGCAATGTTTTATTGATATGGATAAAATTCAACATATGCAAAGTTTATTCTTTTGTAATGCGTTAAGTCCGATGAAAATTGTGAGTGCATTGAATCACCGTAATTTAGACACTCAGCCTTGCGTTGAGTTATTTGAAACTTTACATTTAAGTCAGTTTAATTCTCATGCCGCAAGCTAAATCTAAGCCTAAATCTAAAAAGAAAACCCCAGATAAAGCAGCCCATAAAATATTTAAGGGCATTGTTATTGCGTTTATTGCACTTTTTATTATCGGTGCAATTATTTTAAAAATGAGTATTTTTAAAGCTTATCCTGTAGAGGGGAAAAAGCAGAAGTTATCTATTTCGCATGGTGAAACGTATACAGGTTTTATTGATGAACTTGCAAAAGATGACAAAGTTAGTTTTCCGATTATTCTAAAACTTTATCGTAAGTTTTTTATTCATGACACTATGAAAGCTGGGGTGTATGAAGTCAATCAAGGCATGAATATGCGCCAAGTTTTGCAAATGGTGTCTGATTCGAATAATGCACAAATGAATCGCATTCTTGTGATTGAAGGAACGACAGCAAAACAGCTGATTCAAGCTTTGAAAAATGATCCATTGGTGAATAAATCGGTTGTGAAGTTACCAACTGCGCAATTATTGAAAGATTTAAATATTCCTTATGATCATCCTGAAGGGCTTTTTGCACCAGATACTTATTTCTTTGATAAAGGTGCAACGGATAAGCAAATTCTGACTGATTTGTACCAACGTCAAATGAAGATTTTGAATGAAGCTTGGGAAAAGCGTGATCCAAATTTACCGTATAAAGATAAATATGAAGCCTTAATTATGGCCTCTATTATCGAAAAAGAAACCAGTGTAGACAGAGAGTTACGTCAAGTTTCTGGGGTTTTTTATCGCCGTATTAAATTGGGAATGCGTCTACAAACAGATCCAACTGTAATTTATGGTATGGGTGATAAATACACGGGTAAAATTTCTAAACAAGATTTACGTACACCGACAGCTTATAATACTTATACGATCAATGGTTTACCACCTACACCGATTGCATTACCAAGTAAAAAAGCCATTGAAGCGACAATGCACCCAGATGATTCAGAGAATATTTATTTTGTTGCAACAGGCAATGGTGGACATAAATTCACATCGAATTTGTCAGATCATAATCGTGCAGTGCAAGAATATATTGAAGTTATGCGAGCGAAGAATTAAGGAATGAGCATGTTTATTAGTTTTGAAGGTACAGAAGGTGTAGGAAAAACCACGCTCATTCGTAAACTTTTTGATTATTTTCAACAACAAGATAAAGAAGTCGTATTAACGCGTGAACCGGGTGGAACACCACTTGCAGAGCAAATTCGTTCTTTATTACTGTCGGTCAGTCATGATGAAAAAATGAGTCATGATACAGAGTTATTGTTGATGTATGCCGCACGAGCACAGCATTTAGAACAAATTATTTTGCCCGCTTTAGCACAAAATAAAATTGTTTTATGTGATCGTTTTGCCGATTCAAGTTTTGCTTACCAATGTGCGGGTCGTGGTTTAAGCCGTGATAAATTAAAATTATTAAATGATAATTTTGTCGCAAAAATGCCTGATATTACCTTTTGGTTAGATGCACCGATTGAATTGGGGATGACACGTGCACGTGAACGTGGTGCTTTAGATCGTTTTGAGCAAGAAAAAGTAAGTTTTTTTGAAAAAGTACGTTCTGGTTTTGAGGAAATTCATACTCAAAACCCTAATCGTATGAAACGTTTAGATGCAACCCAAAGTCCTGAACAGGTTTTTGCAGCAGCTTTGCAGTATTTATAATGAAGACATTGGCAAGAGTTGTCTTTTTATTGAAAAAAATGAACTTTAGAGTTTAACCCTATTATTCAAAAACGATTTATATTGAATGAGATATAAAGGATATAGATCGTTTTATGAAAAGTTCAAAAGAAGAAATCGTACAGTTTTTACAACACTTTTTTACACCAAGTCTTGAACGCTGCGAAATAGAAGATGTTTCTGATAAAGGTTCTACGCTCCTATGGAAAGTTGCAGATGTAGACCTTCGACCAGGTGGAACGATTTCAGGACCTACCATGATGGCTTTGGCTGATTTCGCACTCTATGTTGCGATCATGGGAGAAATTGGTTTAATCGGTTTAGCTGTGACGACCAATATGAATATTAATTTTTTACGTAAGCCTTCAGGTGGTGTGGATATTCGTGGCGTGTGTAAATTGATGAAAGTTGGAAAAGCCTTAGTGGTTGGAGAGGTTTTTATCTATTCAATTGATAATGATGAACCCGTGGCGCATGTGACAGGTACGTATTCTATTCCACCGCAAAAATAAAAATTATGAATTAAGTCTGAATGATTAGCTTAAAAATATTCAGTTATGGAATTTTAAAATTCCGCTAGAATCCGTGATTGTTTAGAGCGTAGTGTGGCATAGAGAATAATGTAAGCACTCATGTGCTCTGTCCATTTGCACAGTAATGATACTTAAATGTTACAGATGATGATTGAATCGACACTTAAATAATAGTGTGTTGAGTTCTTAGGTTGATAGTGCTAATTTATTCATAATAAAAGTTTTATTTTAAAAATGAATAGATTGAATGGAATCAATGAATATGTCATCAGATCATGAAGTCGTGAGTTTGTTTAAGGAACAAGTTTTTCCTTTATCAGATAAATTGACAGAGATGTTGAATGAGCACTATTCGCATCAAACTGAACGCCGTGGCTGTGGATTTACTCAAGCGACCAGAGTACTTGCAGAATTTATTAATTTTCCGCGTGATGTTGTTGAGGCAACAGATTTAAAAATATTTCAAGATTATGATTTTAAGAAATTGAAAAAAATTGTCGATCAAAAAAGTATTTATAATTTAGAGATCGAAGATTGGCATAATTTAGATCATAACTCATCGATTGAAAATTTTTTAAAAATAACCAAAGCTGAAGAATTTAAAGATTTAGTTAAGCAAGAGGTTATTCTCCAAGGAAGTTTAAGAAAACTTTCACAACATGCAAAGCTTGAAGAAAGTAAAATAATTTGTAGCATGCTAGAAGATGTAATTTTGCCAAAAACTGTAAATGAAACAGGTTTGATTGAAATACAGACTTTAAAAGAAAAACCTAAAGTGGGTTCTTGCCCGATGGCTGAAACTTTTTTTCTTAAAATTGCACACCGATCGATGCTGAGACAGGGTTCGATAAATATTTTTGTCGATGAACAGAACCGACCATTACTCATTGAAAAAATGAATATGGGCGATAATCATTCATGTATTAATTTACAACCTTTAATTATGAATGGAGTTCGTCTTCCAATCGGATCTTTATTTTCGGCAGATTATGATATTGAACAAATTGAAGATAAAGTACCAAATCAAGAGTTCAAGGGGTTTGTGATCCCTTATAAATCTATTCAATCTTTCTGGTTTTTGCGCCTCACGACTTTGGCTGTGTCTCCAGAAAATCGTAAAAGAGCCTTTAGTACACACTTTGAACAACAAGTGAATAATGGGCTGTTTAGTCCAGATACAACACTACTCAAACAATTAAATGATGTTGCTAACTCACAACTTAGAGCATTAAGTCTCGGATAGTTTTATGCTAAATGTTTGTTTTTCTCCACGCTATTTTGCTCAAACGCATACCAATAGCATGGAAAAATTGATCGCGGTCGCAGAACAACTGCAACAAGTAAATGATTATAAATTTCATGAACCTGAATTGATTGATTCAGGAATTCTAAAAGCTTTGCATTCACCTAAATATGTCGATGCTTTTTTAACAGGACAGCCTAAAAAACTTGCGACATTTTCTGGGTTTAAACCATGGAATGAACAGTTGAGGGATGCAGTGTTATGCATTCATGCAGGGCAATTATTAGCAACTGAATTGGCTTTTCAGCACGGTATTTCCGCCAATATCGCACAGGGCTTTCACCATGCAAGTTATGAGTATGGTGGCTCTTTTTGTACTTTTAATGGTTTAGCACTCATCGCACAAAACTATCCCAATAAGCGAATTTTTGTTCTAGATTGTGACCAACATGGGGGTGATGGAACTGCTGAATTTACCCGTAGATTAGATAATTTATATAATTTTAGTATTTATGGTTTAGCATTTGGTTATCCAACCTACGAGCGTGCAGAAAGTCGTCATGTGCATACCAAACATGGTGGATTTGCGCAATATAACATGGCGTTGCATGAAGCATTTCAACGTGCGAGTGAATGGCAAGCCGATATTATTATTTACCAAGCAGGTATGGATTGCCACCAAGCAGACCCCTATGGTTCTGCATGGTTTAGCACGGAACTTATTCAAAAAAGAGAAGAAATTGTTTTTAATCTAGCCAAAAAATCGGGTATTCCTATCATGTTTGTTTTAGCAGGAGGTTATCAAAATTTAGAAGATTTGGTTAAATTGCATGTACAGACATTTCAAACGGCATATGACGTTTACTATAATAAAAAAGATGAAAAGAAATAATCGCTTAATAGTTTGGCTGAAAAACCATATTTATTGGCTGAATGAAGCAATGTAGAAGTATTTTTAATTGTTAGAATAAGAATTATTCTTATTTGTGGTGATTGAAATGTTAATTAAGGATTTACATAACTTTCCGATTATTACTATCAGTCATCAACCTGAAGAGCAGGTTTCTGTTGATGAAACCATTCAGGTTTATGAAACATTATTAGCGAAACAGGAAGTTTTTGTCTTTATAACCAATGGTTCAATTTCACAAGAAAGGACAGATCATGAAGCGCGTAAAATAGTTGCAAGTTGGGTGAAAAACAATCGTGAACGTTTATCTAAATATGTGAAAGCTTTGGTACATATTGAAACTGATGAAAAATTCCGCTTGGAAGCACAGAAATTTGCCAATAATTTTATTAAGTTTTCAGGCTATCCTGTGTTTATTGTAGAGAGTCAAAGTAAAGCAGATCAAGTCATCCAGTCTGTGCTCAATCGAGTAAAGTAAGGGAAAAAATTGCCAATTATTTTATGCCTCATCGCTGCTACAAGCTTTATTTGAACGTGACGAAACATTAGATGTGGATTCGAAGCAAGAAAAATATCTGCGTTTAATGCATTGCTTACTGGATGAAATTTAGTCTGTGCCTTTGCAAGTATTTCATTTACCCATGCCGCAAGATGTGCGACCACTAAAAATTACCGATTTTTTGTTGAAACAGCCTGAAGTGAATTTAGGTTTAAAACAATGGGCAGAACTTTGTTTAATGAGTGAACGGAATTTAACACGTTTATTTTTATTAGAAACGAATTTAAGTATTAACCAGTGGCGTAGAAAATTGCATGTGATTTTAGCATTACAATGGCTCTCAGAAGGGAGCGCTGTACATACAATTTCCGAAAAACTGAATTATGACAGTGATACCTCTTTTATTATGATGTTTAAAAAATGATGAAAATAACGCCTAAACAATATATTAAACAGTAGTTTAAATAAAAATAGCCAACTTTGAGCTGACTATTTTATGACTTAAAATTTTAAAAATTATTGAAACCGTTTTAATCGGAATAACTAAGCATTCACCAAAGGCATATCAACGGTAAAGTTGGGTGGTGTTAATACTGTTTTTCTTAATTCTGGTGAAAGCTCAGGATAATCAAGTGTGTAATGCAAACCACGTGATTCTTTACGCTCCATTGCACAGCGCACAATCATTTCAGAAACCATGACTAAATTACGTAATTCAATCAAGTTTTTACTGACATGATAGTCTTGATAATATTCAGTGATTTCTTTTTTAAGCATTTCAATACGGTGCAATGCACGTTGTAAACGCTTGGTTGTTCTGACAATACCAACATAGTTCCACATGGTGGCCCGTAGTTCATCCCAGTTTTGTAAAATGACAACATCTTCATCAGGATTGGTTGATTGAGAGGCATCCCATTCCGCAACTTTCGGCGTGTCAAAAGGTTGATCAAACTTTGCCTCAATATCCTTTGCGGCACTCATACCATAGACAAAACATTCAAGTAATGAGTTGCTTGCCATACGGTTTGCGCCGTGTAGCCCTGTATATGAGGTTTCGCCAATGGCATATAAACCTGCCAAATCCGTTTGACTATTTTCATCCACAACGACACCACCACAGGTGTAATGCGCAGCAGGTACAACAGGGATCATATCGTGAGTGATATCAATTCCGAGCTCTAATAATCGTGCATATAGAGTAGGGAAATGCTCTTTCACAAATTCAGCAGGTTTGTGGCTAATGTCTAACCAAACATGACGGATACCCAAGCGTTTGATTTCATAGTCTATTGCCCGAGCTACAATGTCACGTGGGGCAAGTTCAGCACGTTCATCAAACCGCAACATGAAGCGTTCACCATCTGGTAAACGTAGATAAGCACCTTCACCACGCATGGCTTCTGTAATTAAAAATGAACGTGCTTGAGGATGATACAAACAAGTCGGATGGAACTGGTTAAATTCCATATTAGCGACACGGCAACCTGCACGATATGCCATCGCAATACCATCACCCGTCGCAATGTCAGGATTTGAGGTATATAAATAAGCTTTCATAGCGCCACCACAAGCCAAAGCGGTGAAGGGTGCTAAAAAAGTATGAACTTTCTCATTTTTTTCATCGAGTGCATAAAGACCGACAGCACGATTCGTTTCTTCTTTTTGCCCTAATTTATGTGTGGTAATGAGATCAATCGCAATATAATTTTCAAAAATATGAATATTTTTCTTCTCTATGGCTCTTTGTACCAAAGTTGTGGAAATAGCCTTGCCTGTTGCATCCGCTGCATGAATGATACGGCGTTGAGAATGACCACCTTCACGTGTTAAATGCAATTGCTCATCATCATCTAAAGTAAATTGCACACCATGATTCAATAAAAAATCTACAGATGGACGACCACCTTCTACAGTATGCTTTACCGCATCCAATTCACATAACTGAGCACCTGCAATCATCGTGTCATCAATATGCTGTTGAATAGAATCTGTTTCATCGAGTACAGCAGCAACACCACCTTGCGCAAAATAGGTGCTTGCATCGGTTAATGTAGATTTTGCTAAAACTGCAATTTTGAAATGTTCTGGCAATGATAAGGCTAGACTTAAGCCAGCACCGCCACTACCCACAATAATGACATCAAATTGATGTGTTGTTTTTAAATTAGACATGTCCATCAGCTAATTTCAAAAAAAGTGCGTCAATAACACTCTTTTTTTCCATAAATTACAATAGTTATCAGTCTTAGATTTTAGTATAGATACAACATTAAAGTTCATTTAAGCCAATATTAAGTACAGTCTTGTTTTATAGAAATATGAAAACATATTATTACGCAAATACACCAAGTAATATGTTACAAACATTTTTTTAGCGAAATTATAAGCTGTAGGTTCTTAATAAATGAGTAATGGTCTTATACAAAAAGGAATGTATGCAGTAGCATTTACCGTCGCTGCGGCAACATCACAAGTTCAAGCTTCGACACCAGTAGACTTTTCAAATCTAGTTGAGCAAGTCAGTCCTGCTGTGGTCAGTGTTAATGTTGTTAAAAAATTATCTCAGGAAGAAATTTTACAACAGCAAGTTCCTGAAATTTTAAAACGTTTTTTTGGTAATCAAGTCATTATTCCTCAGCAAAGAGCACCACAAGAAAAAACAGCTTATGGCAGTGCATTCTTTATTAGTAGAGATGGTTATTTACTTACAAACCACCATGTGGTTGAAGATGCCTCTAAAGTGACGATTATGTTAAATGACCGTCGTGAGATTGATGCGACCGTGGTGGGAAGTGATGCACGTACCGATGTAGCTTTACTCAAGGTCAATGGTGCAAATTTTCCATCTTTAAATGTGGGAAATGTAGATCAACTTAAAGTTGGGCAGCCTGTACTTGCCATTGGTTCACCATTTGGATTTGACTATTCTGCTTCAGCAGGGATTGTTAGTGCGAAATCTCGAAATATGTCAGGTGAGACATCAGTTCCATTTATTCAAACCGATGTTGCATTAAACCCAGGTAACTCTGGTGGGCCGTTATTTAACCAACAAGGTCAAGTGGTTGGGGTGAATTCTCGTATCTTTAGTGGTACAGGGGGTTACATGGGCTTGTCTTTCTCTATTCCAATTGATGTCGCAATGGACGTTGTCGATCAATTGAAAAAGAATGGTAAAGTGACACGTTCATATCTAGGTGTGATGTTGCAAGATATTGACCGAAATTTGGCAGAAGCCTATAAGTTGGATAAACCAGAAGGTTCATTGATTACACAAGTTTCACCAGATTCTCCAGCTGCAAAAGCAGGCTTTAGAGCCGGTGATGTCATTATGAAATACAACGGTTCAGCTATTTCACGTACTTCTGAGTTATTAAACTATCTCAATCGTACTCAACCGACTCAAACGGTTCAACTCGAAGTATTAAGAGATGATAAGCCGAAAGTAATATCTGCAATTTTAACGGTTGCACCAGATGATACTCCTGCTAAAGCGGATATCGTGACGGCTGCAAAAGTCAATAAAGGGCCTGTTCTTGGTGTTGCTATTCGTAGTCTAACAGAGCAAGAAAAAAATAAACTGAATTTGAAAGGCGGTGTCTTTATTCAAGATGTCACTTCAGGTGGTTTAGCTGCACAATCACGTATTATTGCAGGTGATATTATTACCCAAGTGAATAACAAGAAAATCATTACACCCAATGATTTTGTAGAAGCAGTTGCGGATTTACAGAAAAATACTGTTGCTCGTGTCGCCATTGTTCGTGAAGGGCAGTATGCGATGATTGGTTTACGCATCCAATAAAATTAAAACATTTGAATAGAATGAGCCACTTATCAAGTGGCTTTTTTATGCCAAAATAATCGAGATATTTAGATCTTAAACGTGGAAGGAAAAAATCACATGAGTTCAGTGTTTGATTTACAGATTAAAGTGAAACCAGAACATATAGATATCTTAGGTCATGTGAATAATGTGGTGTATGTGCAATGGATGCAAGATGTCGCATCGGCTCATATTGAAACGCTAGGTGTAGGACTGGAACAATATTTAGAAATGAAACATGCCATGGTTGCTATTGAGCATCATGTTCAATATCGCAAAGCTGCATTGTTAGGTGATGACATTATTCTCCGAACATGGCTCTATGACATAAATGCTTTATATTCATTTCGTCAATATGCTTTTTTTAGAGCCAGTGATAAGAGTTTGTTATTTACTGGAAATACCAAATGGGCATGCATAGAGATTGCTACAGGGCGACCAAAACGTATGTCACCTACTTTTATTCAAGCGTATCAACCTATTGATTCTAAAATTGATCCTTACGATTTAATTGCGCTAGAAATCATTGAGTCTAAGAGTTTTTGATTTGAGAGAAGCAATGTCATGGTGATGGATGCTTTGAATACAATTATGACACCACATTTAGTTTTAAATCATTAGGCGGGCAAGGCTTGATGTCTAGAATGATGATTCATATTCTATCGGTACTAAAAGATAAGGTGTTATTTTCAAATCGAATGCAGTTTTTGATTGCAGAGGTTGATTCAAAAAATACCAACTTTATTCGTCTATTGTTAAAACATGGATTTCAGGCTGTCGCTGTAGAAGAAGCGAAGAGAAAGTAGCTGTTACTCGATTTATAGATTTCTTCAGCACTCATTTTTAAATATTTCTTTAACGCTGTGGGCACAGGATTCACAACATAATAGACGATAATTTGTTTCATGCTGTCATTAAATATATTTCTTTTTCTACAACAGCATTCTGCTATAATCCTTCGCAATTATTATCAGCTTTTGCTATGTAATTTTTATTTCATACATAGCGCAATTTATATGTTTAAGGTAGCCCATGGCGCAAGCTAAGAAATCAGTCGATATCAAAAATATTCGCAATTTTTCAATCATTGCTCACATCGACCACGGTAAATCCACTTTGGCGGATCGCTTCATTCAGACGTGTGGTGGTTTACAAGATCGTGAAATGCAGGCGCAAGTCCTCGATTCCATGGAAATTGAACGCGAACGTGGTATTACCATTAAAGCAACTTCTGTGACCTTGTATTACACGCATCCGAATGGTGAGGAATATCAGCTTAATTTCATCGACACACCAGGACACGTAGACTTTTCTTATGAAGTGTCTCGTTCTTTGGCGGCTTGTGAAGGTGCATTATTGGTTGTTGATGCTGCACAAGGTGTGGAAGCTCAGTCAGTTGCGAACTGTTATACCGCGCTTGAGCAAGGTTTAGAAGTTCTACCTATTTTAAACAAAATTGATTTACCACAAGCTGAACCTGAACGTGTGATTCAAGAAATTGAAGACATTATTGGGATTGAAGCAACAGAAGCGCCAACATGTTCTGCGAAAACAGGGCTTGGAGTAGAAGGTGTTTTGGAAACACTGGTCAATGTGATTCCTCCACCAACGGGTGACCGTGATGCACCATTACAAGCGCTCATTGTTGACTCGTGGTTTGATAACTACTTAGGTGTAGTATCACTAGTACGTGTCAAGCATGGTCGTATTCGTAAAGGCGACAAAATGCTGATTAAATCTACAGGTCAGACGCATATCGTGACTTCTGTTGGTATTTTTAATCCAAAACATACAGACACAGGTATGCTTGAAGCGGGTGAAGTTGGCTTTGTTATTGCAGGGATTAAAGATATTTTTGGTGCACCAGTCGGCGATACCATTACATTGTCTACAACCCCTGATGTTGAGGTATTACCTGGTTTCAAAAAGGTTAAACCACAGGTTTATGCAGGTTTATTCCCAATTGATGCAAGTGATTTCGAACCTTTCCGTGAAGCATTACATAAGCTGCAAATTAACGATTCGGCATTATTTTTTGAACCTGAAAGTTCTGATGCTTTAGGGTTTGGTTTCCGTTGTGGCTTCTTGGGTATGCTGCATATGGAAATTGTACAAGAGCGTTTAGAGCGTGAGTACGATTTAGACCTGATTAGTTCTGCGCCAACAGTGATTTACGAAGCATTAATGAAAAATGGTGCAATCAAATACATTGATAGCCCATCTAAAATGCCTGAAGGTTCAACTGTTGAAGATTTACGTGAACCGATTGCAGAATGTCACATCTTAGTGCCACAGGAATACTTGGGTAATGTGATGACTTTATGTATGGAACGCCGTGGTATTCAAAAAGACATGAAGTTTATGGCAAACCAAGTATCGGTTACTTTTGAAATTCCGTTGGCAGAAGTGGTGATGGATTTCTTTGATAAATTGAAATCTTGTTCACGTGGTTTTGCATCTTTAGATTACAACTTTGTACGTTTCGAGAGTTCATCTTTAGTTAAGGTTGATGTGTTAATTAACTCTGAGAAAGTTGATGCTTTGGCAATGATTTGTCATCGTAATGATGCACGTCATCGTGGTATTTCCTTAGTAGAAAAAATGAAAGACTTAATTCCTCGTCAAATGTTTGATGTGGCAATTCAAGCCGCAATTGGCGCGCAAATTATTGCACGCTCGACAGTGAAGGCAATGCGTAAAAACGTATTGGCTAAGTGTTATGGTGGTGACGTGTCTCGTAAGAAGAAACTTCTTTCGAAACAAAAAGAAGGTAAGAAGCGCATGAAGCAAGTGGGTAGTGTTGAAATCCCACAAGAAGCGTTCTTAGCTGTTTTGAAAGTCGACAGATAATATAATTAAGAGGTCGTATAGCTCATGGATTTTGATTTTAATTTAATTCTCGTACCCGCAACGCTCGTGTTTTTTGGGTTATGGTTGCTCGATAAGTTTGTATTGAAGCAGCGTGCAACAAAGGGTAAGGGAAATGAAAATGTCATTATTTCATGGGCTTATGATTTTTGGCCAGTTTTAGCTATCGTTTTAGTTTTACGCTCATTCTTTTTTGAACCCTTTAATATTCCATCAGATTCTATGGTACCGACCTTAGAAACGGGTGATTATATTTTGGTGAATAAATTCCAATACGGTGTGCGTTTACCAATTACAAATACAAAAATTATTGATATTGGCGAGCCGAAACGTGGTGATGTAGCGGTTTTCCGTTACCCTTTAAATCCAAAAATTAGTTATATCAAACGTATCATTGGTTTGCCGGGTGATCATATTGAGTTTAATAAAGGTCAATTGATTATTAATGGTAAGAATGTCGAGCAGATTCCCGCAGAATTTAGCCGTGAAAAAGATATTTTAGATACGCCTAAGTCGATTTATTATTATGAAAAAATGGGTGAGCATAAACATTTGGTTCGCTTGTTAGAAGGTCAAAATACGTTGATCAGTGCATTTAATTATGCACAAAAGAAACAAGACTTACCTTATGTCGCAACAGCAAATGATCATTTTGTGAAGTCGAATGGCGAAAGTTGGGAAGTGATTGTGCCAAAAGGACACTACTTTGCAATGGGTGATAACCGTGATCAAAGTGCAGATAGTCGTTTTTGGGGTTTTGTACCTGAAGAAAATTTAACGGGGCATGCGATTTATGTGTGGATGCATAAAGAACCAGGCTTGAAAATGCCTTCATTCAGTCGTAATGGTGCAATTGATTAATTGTTGTTGCAATATTTTCTAGATATAAAGGTCAATGATTATTGACCTTTATTTTTATCTATTACAGCGAGCAAGTTGTATTGATTTATAAGAAAAATAAAAGCCAACGAGTGATTTAAACTAGCAACTTGCTGCCGTTTAAAGGATAATACTTTAAATAAATTCTTATTACGCTTTATTTAGGGTGTATGTAAAATTTATAAACAATTAAACGTCATGAAATAGTTTGAATCAATCCTGATGATTATGCCAAGTTGTTTTTGCTTTGGAATTAAGGATAATTCATTTTCACCTGTTGGATAAAAAAATGCGTAAAAAACAACAAGGCACTTCATATATTGGAATTTTATTGGGGATAATTGCTTTAGCTTTTATGTTGAAAATCATAGTTGCTGTATGGCCGTTATACTGGGATGATCGTATGATCAATGATCAAATTGCAGAGCAAGTCAAGAGTAGCCCTGCGGATATTAGCCCCGCTAAATTTGCATCAGAAGTTAGTAAAAGGTTCGAGATGAACAATATCAGAGATATTAAATTTAATGATATTGCTACTGTTTCTACACAAGATGGTTTACAAGTGACTAAGAAATATGAGGTACGAAAAAATTTCATGCTGAATATCGATATAGTCCTCACATTTGAGAAGAGTTTTGATAAAAGGTCAGTTGAAAGTAAGTGATCCACGCTTACAGAACAGAATTGGTTATCAGTTTAAACAATACGAGTTATTGCAACTTGCGCTGACTCACCGTTCGGTGAGTCACAAATATAACTATGAACGCTTGGAATTTCTGGGCGATGCATTGTTAGGTATGATTGTCGCAAATTATCTATATCACGCTTATCCGACTGAAAATGAAGGTCGTCTGACGCGTATGCGTGCGACTCTAGTTCGTCAGGAAGCATTGGGTAAAATTGCTAACGACTTAAAACTCAGTACCAGTTTAATTTTAAGTACGGGTGAATTGAAATCGGGTGGTCATCATCGTGAGTCAATATTAGCGGATACAGTCGAAGCAATCATTGGTGCAATTTATACAGATTGTCAGGATTTACCGTTATTAAGTGCAATTGTATTGAAATGGTATGATCCTTATTTTGAAAATATTGAACCTACCGATCAATTGAAAGATCCGAAATCACGTCTACAAGAATATCTACAAGCTCGTAAAAAACATTTACCTATTTATGAGGTCGTAGATATTCAAGGTGATGCACCAAATCAACATTTTAAAGTAGAATGTACAGTAGATGGCTTGCCTAAAATGATAGGTGAGGGAGCAAGCCGCCGTTTTGCAGAACAGGCAGTCGCGGCGGAATTTTTAAAGTTATTGGAGCAGTAAACTGCATGAATGAACATTCCGATCACAATGATGCTGATCACGAGCCGACTAAAAACGGCAATGAGTTAATTAATCAATTTTTTAGTTCTCAAGGCACAACAATTCCTACTGATTATAAAAGTGGTTTTGTTGCGATTGTTGGACGCCCAAACGTTGGTAAATCAACGTTAATGAACCATATTTTGGGTCAAAAACTTTCAATTACATCACGCAAACCACAAACGACGCGTCATAAAATTGTCGGTATTGATTCACGTGAAAAATCTCAAGCAGTATTCGTAGATACGCCCGGGATGCACAAAAAAGAAGTTCGTGCTATCAATAAAATGATGAATCGTGCTGCACACTCGGCACTTCGTGATGTGAATCTGGTTTTGTTTGTATTGGATGCAGACAAATGGACACAAAACGATGAACTTGTTTTAGAAAAGCTTAAAAATGCAACAATGCCTGTTATTCTCGTGATCAATAAAATTGATACGCTTGAAAACAAAAATCATGCTTTGCCATTGATTCAAGAGCGTGCGAAATTGATGAATTTTGCTGAAATTGTTCCAGTATCTGCACTACGTGGTGCTAACTTGGATCATTTGCGTGCGACGATTGAAAATTATTTACCTTTCCAGCCACCATTGTATTCTTTGGAACAGTTAACTGACCGTTCTGAGCGTTTCCTTGCGAGTGAAATTATTCGTGAGAAAATTATGCGTCAATTGGGTGAAGAGCTTCCTTATGATTTAACGGTTCAAATAGAATCATTTAAAACAGAAGATCCGACGATTAATGAAAAAACAGGTCGTCTAAAGCCCGCTTGTACGTATATTGATGCGACGATTTTTGTTGATCGTTCAGGTCAAAAAGCCATCGTAATTGGTGAAAAAGGTGCTAAGCTGAAAAAGATTGGTATTGATGCTCGTGCGGACATGGAAAAAATGTTTGAGCAGAAGATTATGCTGACGCTTTGGGTGAAAGTTAAAGGTGGCTGGTCTGATGATGAGCGTGCATTAAAAAGTTTAGGATATAGCGATATCTAATCGTTAAAAAAAAATATAAGGAATGAACCGTAATGATCAAAGTTTTAGCTATAGTCACTTGTGTTTTCATGTTGCAAGGTTGTATTCATAAACTCGTTACGGTTCCAGTGAAAGTTGCTTATAAAACTACGAAAGGGGTTGTCAAAGGGACAGCCGCTGTCGTGGGTGCAGTCATTCCAGATGGGGATGATGAAGAGGAAAAAAACAAGAAAGATGACTGATTATTGGATAAAACACTGATCAATGCGTAATGAAGTTTTACATGGTTATTTAATTCATCATCGTAAATATAGAGAACGTAGTCATATTGTGCACTTGTTTACCCAAGAGCATGGTCGTGTCGATGGGATTATAAGACAAACACCACCACCACAATATCAACCAATTACCTTACAAGCTTCCGGAAAATCTGAACTTAAAAATTTTTCTAAACTTGAAATTTTGAATCAGCCGATTTTTTTTTATGGCGATGCATTTTTTTCAGGTTTTTATCTGAATGAGATTATTCTCAGATTATGCCCTTTAGAAGAGGCATTACCTGAAACGTTTGAGCAGTATCATTTAACCTTACAACATTTACAAAAACTATCTGAAAATACTCAGACGGATTTATTTTTGCGCCAAATTTTACGTCAATTTGAACATGCGCTTTTAGAAGAACTTGGCTATCCCTTAGATTATGCGCATGATTCGAATCAACACGAAATCATTCAAAACCAACGTTATCAGTTTCAATTGTCTGAAGGATTCACCCCAGTCGTGCACACGTCATCTGCAACCTTATTGGGTCAGCAAATTCTGAGCATGGCAAATTATGAAAAGGGTAGGGATTTTAGTGCAGAACAGTTACAATTATTAGCAAAGCTTTATCGACAAATGATTACTTCACTTTTGGGTGATCGACCGCTTAAAAGCCGTCAGCTTTGGATTCAAAATTCTCAATCAAAAATTGTGAACCGCTAATTTTAAATTTATTGATATTAGGAAAATGTTATGGCTGCATTGCTTGGTGTAAACATTGATCATGTTGCGACTTTAAGACAAGCACGTGGAACGACTTATCCTGATCCTGTAAAAGCAGCATTAATTTGTGAACAAGCAGGAGCAGAAGGCATTACGTTACATTTACGTGAAGATCGTCGTCATATTCAAGATGATGATGTACGCCGTATGCGTCCTGTTTTAAAGACCAGAATGAATTTAGAAATAGCTGTAACTGATGAAATGGTTGCTTTTGCTCAAGAGATCAAACCGCATCATGTCTGCTTTGTTCCAGAAAAGCGTGAAGAAGTGACGACGGAAGGCGGTTTAGATGTCGTGGGACATTTTGAAGATGTCAAAGCTGCGACTCACACATTAACGGCGATTGGTTGTGATGTTTCTTTGTTTATTGATCCTGATTTTGCACAAATCGATGCAGCCATCGCTTGTGGTGCGCCAACCATCGAATTGCATACAGGTGCGTATGCTGAGGCAACGGGTGAGGCGCAACAAATTGAATTAGAGCGAATTATCAAAGGTACTGAATATGCAGCCGCTAAAGGTTTGGTGGTTAATGCAGGTCACGGTTTAAACCTTGGAAATGTTGCGGCAATAGCCGCGATTCCTCAAATTCATGAATTGAATATCGGACATTCAATTATTGCAGAAAGTGTGTTTGTCGGTTTAGAGCAAGCTGTTCAGGATATGAAAGCAGCAATACACATCGCAAGTTAATTTTTTCCTTTTATTTATATTGTTGAATTTTGGTCATGTCTAGTATTAATTATGATGAACTTATGCAGCCCGTCATTGCTTTTTTAGGTTGCGAAACACCTAAAGCTTGGCTGGATGAAGCACTGAACAATCTCCCTTTGCTCATGCAAGATCATGCAAATTGTGAAAAAAAAGCAGCAGGAACAGCAATGAATTTGATGTTCCGTTATAGTTTTTTTACCAATTTACAAATCAAACTGGCACAACTTGTTCGTGAAGAAATGTTGCATTATGAACAAGTTTTAGAGTTTATGACCAAGCGTGGTCAAGAGTGGAAAGGTTTAAGTGCGGGACGTTACGCAGGTGGTTTACGTAAAGAAATTCGTACTTATGAGCCTGAAGCTTTAATTGATATCTTGGTGATTGGTGCATTTGTAGAGGCGCGTTCTTGTGAGCGTTTCTATGCGCTTGCTCCGATTGTAGATCAAGAGTTGGGGCGTTATTACCGATACTTATTAAAGTCTGAATCTCGTCATTATGAGGATTATCTTACTTTAGCTTTGGATGTTGCAAAGACTGCAAAGTTAAAAGATCCAGAGGAAGATATCCAGCAGCGTATCGAGCTAATTCGTGAGGTGGAAAAGGATTTGATTCTAAGTCCGGATAAAACCTTCCGTTTCCATAGTGGTGTACCTAATAAAGCAGTGGCTTAAATTATCAATTTTTAAAGGGAAGTGTTGATCGCTTCCTTTTTTGCTTCTGAATAATCGAAGAAAAATAATAGCTTTGAATGTCTTAATAACTAAGTTATTTCTTAGGTAAACTTTTGGGCAAATTAAAAAATCAAGAATTTATGGCTAAAGATATTTTAAAACCAATATTGGTTATTTTTTTTGGGGCTTTATTCTTGATTTCTTAAAGGGAGAGAGGGTTAATGGTTCATCAAAAGCTGATTAATAATATTTCCGCAAACTCTTTATTATTTTTCATCGTTATGGTTTTAATGCATAAAAAAACCCACTTAATTAAGTGGGTTTTTAGAATCTGGCTCTCCAACCTGGGCTCGAACCAGGGACCTGCGGATTAACAGTCCGTCGCTCTACCGACTGAGCTATTGGAGAATCTGAATGCGATTATAAGGATATATATTTAGCGGTCAAGACCTTCGTGTCATGTTTTCTTCATTTTTAAGTTATATGCTTTTTATTTGAACAAAAAAATATAAATTCACAAAAAATTGGTTTTAAAGGTTGTAATAGTGGCATTAGCTTGCTAGATTCAATTTAGAAGTTGAGTTTAAGCAATGCTTAAACCGTGTGGATTTAACTAACTTGCCAGCACTAAAATGGCTAAATAGGAGACAGCGAATGAATACGCTAACTATTCCCGAAATTTTTTCAAATTTTTCTTATTATCAAGAAAATTATCTAACTATTCTGAAAAAACCTCAGCAATATCATATTGAAGTTGCACAAGCATATCTGCATGTTTGGCCTTTAAGTGAAAAAAAATTGTATTTAGGTGATCTTTTACAACTTTGGTTTAGCGAAAAATGGCTGATCAATTCTGCTTGTCAATTATTATTGACGACGGAAGCACAAAGTAGTAAAAAACAGATTCATAAGACCCAAGATTTGTATTTATTCCAATTGACTGGAAGTACATTTTCAGGTGCCAATCATTCTAAAGTTTGGTCTGTTTCAGAACAAAAAGAGCTTCATGTATCACTAGATAGTGTTTTTAAATATTTATGTTATTTTGAGTCAATTGAGCGCCCTGCATTTAATCAACAAGACGACCAAAAGACGTTTAAAAAAGTCATTTGATCTTTCGTACTTATGTTTTGAAGCTTTTAAGCAATGGTTGTACTCATTAAATTTGCTTAAAAGCCTCGATTGCTCGAACACGACTTTGTTTTAAATCGACAATTGCTTTTGGATAATTCAACTGAATATTTGGATTTTTACCATAGGGTTCATGAATAGTTTTGGCATCTAAATGTGCAAGTTCGGGAACCCATTGTCGAATGTAATCACCTTGGGCATCAAATTTCTGAGATTGGCTCACAGGGTTAAAGATACGAAAATAAGGCACGGAATCTGTACCTGTAGATGCACACCATTGCCAACCGCCATTATTTGCCGCTAAATCACCATCGATTAAATGTTGCATAAACCATTGTTCGCCTAAGCGCCAATCGATCAATAAATTTTTTGTTAGAAACATTGCTACAATCATTCGTGCTCGATTATGCATCCAACCCGTTTGTAATAATTGTCTCATCGCTGCATCGATAATCGGAATACCCGTTTGTCCTGTTTGCCAAGCTTCAAAATCCTCAGGTGCATTACGCCATTGAATATTTTGTGTGGTTTGTTTGAATGGTAAATGTTTAGAAACACGTGGAAAATCAAATAAAATATGTTGATAAAACTCTCGCCACAATAGTTCATCTAGCCATGTTTGTTGTCCAATATGCTCAATGTGAAAATGTCCGTGTTGTACACGAAACAAAGCATTGAGACATTGTCGAATTGAAATAATACCAATATTTAAATAAGCAGCAAGCTGGCTCGTCCCTTCATTGTGGGGGAAATCACGTTCAGTTTGATAATCAAACAGTTTATTTTCAATAAAATCATCAAGTATTTCTAGAGCATGGGCTTCTCCAACATGCCATTGTCGGTTTATGTTTTCGAATTCAAAGCCGAGTTGTTGTAAGGTTGGAATCATGTCCGAAATATTGATTTCGAAATATTGTTGAGGTTCAGGCGTAGGGTAGGTTTGTGGAACGGAAATGCTGAGTTGTTCGTAACAATATTTTTTAAATGCACCAAAAACTTGATAGGGCAGATTAGATTTATTACGAATTGAACCGACAGGAAACACCGTCCGATCATGGTATAGAATCAGATCAAGACTGTGTTGATTTAGTGCTTTTTGAACTTGGAAGTCTCGATTCAGTTCATTCACACCGCATTCAATATTGGCATGGACATTTTCAATTTTAAAATCTTGACACAGTTGAACGATTTCTGTCGTAACATCTTTCCATAGCGGAACAGTACGAATGAGTAATGGAATGTTAAGTGTTCTTAGACTATTTTTTAATTGTTGAATTTGGCGTAAATAAAAATCTATCTTAATTGGTGCATCATCGTGGATTTTCCACTGTTCAGGAGACAGGATAATCAGCGCAATGACTTGCCCTGACAGGGCTGCATGCCAAAGGGCAGTATGGTCATGAATGCGTAAGTCTTGGCGAAACCAGATGAGCTGTCGTTGCATAATGATGTATTCGTACTGTCCATAGTTAAAGATATAAAAAAGGCAAAGTAAAAACTTTGCCTTTTAGATCAGATGATTTATCTGAACTTAATGGTGATGACCGCCAGCACCGTGAACATGACCATGCTCTAATTCTTCTTCAGAAGCATCACGAATTTCAGCAATTTCTACTTCAAAAGTAAGGTCTTGACCAGCCAATGGGAAGTTAGCATCAACAATGATGTTTTCGCCTTCAATTGCTTTAACTGTAACAACTTGAACGCCGTCATCAGTTTGAGCTTGGAACTGCATGCCCGCTTCGATGTTTTCAACACCTTGGAACATTTGAGCAGGAACTTCTTGAACTAAATCTGGGTTATATTCGCCATAACCTTCAGCAGCAGGAATAGTTACTGTAAATTTGTCGCCTACAGTTTTACCTTCTAAAGCTTTTTCTAAACCAGGAATGATGTTTCCTGCACCGTGTAAATAAACAAGTGGCTCACCTTGTGATTTGTCGAGAGTTTCACCCTCAGCGTTAGTCAACGTATAGTGGAAAGAAACCACGTTGTTATTTGCAATAGCAGTCATGTTATTGATCCATTCGATAATCGGAAATTTTAAGGCTATATCATAAAGTGAAAAGCAATTTTTGTAGACTAATATTCGTAAAAAATTGCATTTCCAGCGTTATTTTGACCATTTTTTCATTAATTAGGGCGAATTTCTAAATTTCAATGCAATTTAATTTTTGGCGCAATTTTACGTGTAACAAAATCTTTAGCCGTAAGTAAGCCTGCGTGTGCATAGCCATAAATAGTGGCTTGGTGTATACGATATAAAGACACGTACATCGATTTGGCTATAAAACCCTGAACATTGACTTGTCCGAGTAATTCACCAACGGCTTTATTTTTACTTAATGAAACTAATGAACCTTTGTCTGAGAATTGGAACATTGGAAGTTGTTTACCTTTAATTCGTGCTTGCATTGCATTTGCTAGAAAGGTAGCTTGTTGGCTAGCCACTTGTGCACGAGGGCCTAGAGGTGCTTCACGTGCATCTAAAATACAATGTGCACAATCGCCAAAGGCAAAAATATTGGGATCGGATTTAGTTTGTAAAGTTGCATAGACATCTAAGCGTCCAATACGATCTTTTTCAAAACCTGCTAAATTGGCAATGACTGCTGGGGTTTTAATGCCTGCTGCCCAAATTTTCAGTTGTGCTTCAATCGATGTACCATCATTGAAATAGACACGTTCAGCATCGACCTTTTCCACACGTTTTGCTGTGAGGACTTCAATTTTCATTCGTTTTAATTGCTGTGTCGCATGCTCCGCAATTTTTTCAGATAGTGCAGGTAAAATGCGATCTGCACCTTCAATTAATGAAATTTTGACATTGTTTGGATTAATTTTATTCAAACCATATTTATAAAAATTTTGTTTGGCTTGAACCAGTTCTGCCGAAAGCTCAACACCTGTTGCACCTGCGCCAATGATTGCAATATGTAGATCTCGATCGACATTTTTATTTTGTGCATCTAAATATAAATGCAATAAATCTTGTTGGAAAATTTCAGCTTGCTGGCGGCTATCGAGGTAATGGCAGAATTCTTTAACACCTTGAGTTTTAAAGTCATTTGATACTGAGCCAACAGCAATAATCAAGGTGTCATAATGAAGCGTTATCTTTTCTTGATTTGATTCATACTTACTGGATTGAGTTTTGCTTAACTCAATCGTTTTATTATCACGATTTAATTGCTCAAAACGACCTAAAACGAATTCATAATGATGTTTAGCCGCATGTGCATAATAATTGGTTTCTTCATCACTTGGATTCATGGTTCCTGCAGCAATTTCATGCAGCAAGGGTTTCCAAATATGTGTGAGTTTTTGATCGACTAGCGTGATTTTGGCTTTTTTGCTTTTGCCAAGTGTATCGCCCAGTTGCGTCACCAGTTCTAAACCACCCGCACCACCACCAACAATCACAATATGATGTAGATTAGACATACAAGAAAACCTAATAGTTGTTATGAAAAAGAGGATGGCCTAAATATGCCATCCTCTTTAAAATAATTAAGGTTTTTTGTATTACAATTTACACAAATACAATAAAACTGAGTAAAACAGTTGGTGGTCAATTTAGAACAATGTTTTGAACCATTCTAATAAGCGTTCAAACCATGACGCTTGTTCAATATGTACTTCATCTTCGATGTCAAAGCTTTGAATTAAAATGTTATTTTGATAAACATTTACTTTTGCCAAATGGATGATTTTTTCTAAAGGCGCAGTCAATGATGTTTCATTAAGTTCAACATTTAAGTGAGTTTGCGTTGTCACTAAAGGATGAATTACTGTGAGTAAACCATTTGCATCACTTTTCATTACACGGCTATTCACAACATCAAAAGCCATTAAATCGATTGGCGTAGGGTCATTGTATAAAGAGGTCGTAACGATCTGAGGTTTTTTCGCTTCAACTTTAAACATTTTCAAAGTTGATTTAATCACAGGTAGTTCAGCAATCAGCTGCTTGTCTTTAATAACAATCTCATCACGAGTATAGGCATAACCTAAATTTAGTAATTTATGCGCAATTTCAGCACGTTTTACGCCACTTTTTGCACCCATGACCACGACGATTAAACGACGGTCTGGAGACTCAATAAGACCTGATGGACGATGTGCAGTTAATGCTAAGTTATAACCCGCAGCTTTGGTAAAACCCGTTTTTAATCCATCCACACTTGGGTCGGATTTTAATACCAAATTGGTCGCATGGTGAAAGTGTTGGTTATAACTAAAACTTGGCAATACAGAATAATGCAAATATTCTGGTGTTTGCATTGTCACAGCTTGACCCAATAAAGCCATGTCATGTGCAGATGAAAAATGATCTGGCATTGTTACACCAGGTGGATTGGCAAAATGAGTGTCTTTCATTCCCAATGCCTGCGCTTCTTGGTTCATACGTGCCACGAAAGCAGGAACATTACCAGAAATACGTTCAGCCAATGTTACTGCTGCATCATTGGCTGACATTACAATTAAGCCTGCGAGCAGTTGGTCTATTGAAATTTGTTCGCCTTGTTTTAAATACATTTGCGATTCGTCCCATTGCACCATTTTGACAACTGGGGTCGCAGTAATAATTTCTTCTTTTGTAAGATGACCAGCTTTAAGCTCTTTTAGGGCGATATACGCCACCATCATTTTGGTCATAGATGCAGGTGCGCGTTGTGCATGACTATTATATTCGGCAATGGTTTGACCCGTTTGCGTGTCTAATATAGTCCAAGCTTCGGCTTCAACTGAGAGTGGGTTAATATCGAGTAAAGCGGCATTGACGAGCGTGGAGCAAACTAAGCTCATTAACGTTATAAAAGAAGTAAGAATTTTCAACAGATTTACCTTTAGCCAATCCTATGGCGAGTAAGCACAAACTTTGCGAATGCTATGCTTTTTTTTAAGACAAGGCTAGTTAAAATTGTAGACAATTGCGACGAACAACGCCTGACTTTGTAAAAAAATGCTACTCTAATTGGTAATTTATCACTTTCGTATTTTGAATAGATCTCTATGTTGCATTATCAAATTGAATTTGACGATTATCGTCAACATCTCATTCATGTCACTTTACGTTTTTTGGCGAACCCGACCCAAGTTTTATCACTCCCAACTTGGATCCCGGGCAGCTATTTAATTCGTGAATTTTCAAAGCATATCGAATCTGTGAAAGCGTATGATGAAGCAGGACGTCAGCTTAAAATAAATAAATTTGAAAAAAATAAATGGCGCTTATACAACACAGATCATGAATTGATTACGGTTGAATATGATGTCTATGCTTATGACTTATCTGTGCGTGGTGCTTATGTCGATCAAACACGTTTATATATTAATCCTGCTGTGGTGTGCTTAGGTTTACAAGATCAAGAGCATTCACCTATCGAGTTAGAAGTTTTCTTACCCAATGAATTGAAGCATTTTCAAATCGCGACTGGCTTAGAGTCGAAAAGTCTAGTGAAAGGTCGCTACACTTTAAAAGCTGAAAATTACCCACAACTGATTGATGCACCATTTGAGTTGGCAGATCAAACACGTTTTAGTTTTGAAGCATATGGCATCGACCATGAGTTTGTTGTTTCTGGTCAACATGCGATGAACATTGATCGTATGAAACAAGACATTGAAAAAATTTGTAGTACAGAAATTGCCATGTTTGGTTCGGCACCATTTTCAAACTATACCTTTATGACGATGGCGACAGGCAATAGTTATGGTGGTTTAGAGCATCCAAACAGTACCAGTTTGATCACACCACGTGATGATTTACCGAAAGCAGACGAATCTAATGAGCCATCTGAGGATTATCAGCGCTTTTTAGGTTTATGTAGCCATGAATATTTTCACTCATGGTTGGTGAAATTCATTCGCCCTGAAAATTTTGCAAATTATGATCTAGATCAAGAAGGTTATACTTCTTTGTTGTGGATGTTTGAAGGTTTTACCTCATATTATGATGATTTGATTTTGTATCGTAGTGGTGTGATTTCACAACAATCATATTTGAAATTATTAAAATCACAAATTGATCGCTATTTACAAAATCCAGGTCGTTTTATCCAATCTGTTTCTGAATCTAGTTTTGACGCTTGGATTAAGTTTTATCGCCCAGATGAAAACTCAAATAATGCAGGAACAAGTTATTACAACAAAGGTTGTTTGGTTGCCTTGTGTTTAGATTTAGGACTGCGTTTACGTGGTTCAAGTTTAGATGCTGTTATGCGTCGTTTATATGAAAATAGCCAACAAGGTATTCAAGTGAGCGAACGTAGCATTTTCGATTTATGTAAAGAATTGACGGGTGATGATTGGGTTGAGCAAATTAATCATTTGATTAATACCACAGATGAATTGCCTCTGGATCAATTGTTCCCAGAGTTTGGTTTAAGTTATACCTTAAAAAATGACAAGGCTTTGCCATTTGGATTAAAAGTTGCCGATAAAGCTGAAGGTGTGATCATCCAACAAGCACGCCGTGATGGTGCAGCAGCTCAAGCGGGTCTGTCTGCACATGATGTTATTATTGCAATTGATGGTTTAAAAGCATCTGAGAAATTATTAGCGAAGTATGCAAAACAGCAAGGCACATTTACCGTCTATGCATTTCGTCGTGATGAATTGATGCAATTCGAATTACATGGGGCAGAGGTCGCTTTAACCACTGTAGAATTGGCAATAAAAGATCAAGTTCAAGTAGATAGATGGTTAAAAGCCTAACTTTGATCATTTAAAAAATACAAACCGATGCCTAGACATCGGTTTTTATTTTTTAGTTTTACAGATTGAATATTTGAATTGCGGTTCTGTAAAGCAGTTTGTAATTGCGTGATATGGACAGCATAAAAAAGCCCTCGATAGTGAGGGCTTTTTTATTTATTGATGATTCATGACAATGATCAATTAAGCTTCAATGGTCTGAACAGTAATTTTCTTTGCAGGGTCAGCTTTACGACGTACCGCAGGTACAGGCTCACCATAATATTGACGGTCTGCAAAATAGCTAGAACGTACCATCGGTGCAGCCCAAATATTACGGAAGCCAAGTTTGTGACCATGTGCAGTATAACGCTCGAACTCTTCTGGTGTTACAAAACGGTCAATTGGCGCATGTTGTTTAGAAGGCTGTAAATATTGTCCAATCGTAATGTAATCGACATCATGAGCACGAAGATCATCAAGCAGAGCAAGCACTTCTTCTTCAGTTTCACCCAATCCGACCATCAGACCACATTTAGTTGGAACATCTGGACAGTATTCTTTAAACATCTTTAATAAAGTTAAAGAGTGTTGATAATCTGAACCTGGACGCATGGCTTTATATAGACGTGGCACAGTTTCAATGTTGTGATTAAACACATCTGGCGGGCATTCTGTCATAATGCGTAGCGCAACATCCATACGACCACGGAAATCTGGAACTAAAATTTCAAGCAGCGTTTTAGGGCTTAATGCACGAGCTTCTTTAATACAATCTACAAAATGCTGTGCGCCACCATCCAATAGATCATCACGGTCTACAGACGTAATCACTGCGTATTTTAAACCTAAATTGGAAATGGTTTCTGCCATGTGACGTGGTTCATCTGCATCCAAAGCATTTGGACGGCCATGTGCAACATCACAGAATGGACAACGACGGGTACAAATATCACCCATAATCATAAAGGTTGCTGTACCACCACCAAAACATTCAGGTAAGTTCGGGCAAGCCGCTTCTTCACACACTGTATGTAATTTTTGTGCGCGTAGCGTGGTTTTAATGCGTTGAACTTCATCAGGCGCAGCCATCTTGACCCGAATCCAATCAGGTTTCCGAGGCGTTTCAACCGTTGGAATAACTTTTACAGGAATACGTGCAACTTTTTCTGCACCACGTAACTTTACGCCCTGTTCTGGTTTACGGTTCTCTGACATATTCAACTTTTCCACTGTTTTGTACGGGGGAGATGATTTTCATTATAGCGGAAATGCGAAACGATAGGGCAAAAACACTATTCATATACTAAATGTGGTCATCACGGAATATATGCATGTGAAATACAGAAAAATTATTGAGTTTAGTCCATAATATCGCATAAGACACAGACTGAATTGAATATAGGGAGCTTTGAATGCCACGTAAGAAAGAAGTCCTTAGTGGGAATTTTGTGAAATACGATGCAGTCGTACTTGGCTCTGGTCCTGCTGGTGAAGGCGCGGCAATGAAGCTTGCAAAATCGGGTAAGCGTGTTGCGGTTGTCGATATTCGCGAGCAGCTTGGTGGAAACTGTACCCATGTAGGAACAATTCCAAGTAAAGCTTTACGTCAAACAGTATCGAGCATTATTCGCTACCAACGTGACCCGATGTTTAAAAAAGTGGGCGACTGGAAACAGTTCACCATGAAACAAGTATTACATAATGCGCATAAAGTCATTCAGCAACAGGTGAATACACACTCGCGTTTTTATGACCGCAATCATATTGATGTTTTTCATGGTCGTGCTTATATCCAAGATAAAAATAAAGTCATTATTTTTAATGAAGATGGCGTGAAAGAAACATTAGGTTTCCAGCAACTTGTTGTTGCAACAGGTAGCCGTCCATATCATCCACAAGGGCTTGATTTTAATCACCCACGTGTATTTGATTCAGACAAAATTTTAGATCTTGATTTTCCAATTCACAAAATCATCATTTATGGTGCAGGTGTAATTGGTTGCGAATATGCGTCTATTTTCATTGGTTTAGATCATAAAGTTGATTTGATTAACACACAGCATCAATTGCTCAGTTATTTAGATGATGAAATTGCGGATGCTTTGTCTTATCACTTGCGTGAACAAGGTGTATTGATTCGCCACAATGAACAAATTGATCATTTAGAAACATTTGATGATCATGTGGTGATGCATTTACAAAGTGGTAAGAAAATTAAAGCCGATGCGATCCTTTGGTGTAATGGTCGTTCGGGGAATACCGATGGCTTAGGTCTTGAAAATGTCGGTATCGCACCGAATAGTCGTGGTCAGCTTACAGTTAATGACCAGTATCAGACTGAAGTTGAAAATATTTATGCTGCGGGTGATGTGATTGGCTGGCCTTCTTTGGCTTCGGCTGCATATGACCAAGGACGCTGTGCGGGTTCGAATATGAGCGGCGAACTGGATGTTAAACCAGTTAAAGACATTCCAACAGGGATTTACACTATTCCTGAAATTTCTTTCTTTGGTAAAACTGAAAGCCAGCTGACTGCGGAAAAAATTCCGTATGAAGTGGGTCAGGCATCTTTCCGTCATTTAGCGCGTGCGCAGATTACGGGTGATACGGTTGGTGAGCTTAAAATCCTGTTCCATCGTGATACGTTAGAGTTATTAGGTGTTCATTGCTTTGGTAATAACGCTGCAGAAATTATCCATATTGGTCAAGCCGTGATGCAAAGCGGTCGTAATACCATTAAGTATTTTGTGGAAACGACGTTTAACTACCCAACGATGGCAGAAGCTTATCGTGTAGCTACGCTGAATGGTATGAATCGTTTGTTCTAAGCAGATATTTATTCTCTATTTTAAAACCCGTAAGTGATCTTACGGGTTTTTTCTGTTGGTTTTAAAGGATTTGATGTATGAACGACATAGTCTAAAATGCTGCAAAGCGTTATCATAGCGGCATCAATACGCTGGACGACACTATGAACATCGTTGCAGATGAAAATCTCGCATTTACAGACTACTTTTTTGCCGAGTTTGGCAATATCCAACAGCAAGCAGGGCGTACTTTGACCCATGCAGATGTCGAAAATGCAGATACCTTACTGGTCAGATCTGTGACGAAAGTCAATGCAGTACTTATTGAAAATAGTACACTTAAATTTATTGGCAGTGCCACCATTGGTACAGATCATTTAGACATTAATGCCATCGAAAAACAGGGTGTTGCGTGGTCAAATGCCGCAGGCTGTAATGCACAAGCGGTAGCGGAATATGTGATCACTGCATTATTACATCTCAATCCATCATTGATTAATCAAAATGATCAATTCACTTTGGGCATTATTGGACTAGGCAATGTCGGTTCGCGTTTAGCCTATATGGCAAAATTACTGGGTTGGAATGTGATTGGGCATGACCCATTTGTACAGCGTGAGACGATTAAACAAGTTGAATTATCAGAATTATTAAAATCTGCCGATGCCATAACCACGCATGTACCATTAACTCAAACAGGCGAACATCCGACTTATCATTTGATCAATGCCGCTACTTTGGCACAGATGAAACCTGAAGCAATATTGATTAATTCTGCACGTGGTGCTGTGGTTGCCGAAGATGATTTAATTGCCGATATTTTAAAAACACAGCGTAAGGTGGTTTTGGATGTTTTTGAGCATGAACCTGAAATTTCGGCAGAATTACTGAATGTGATTAGCTTGGTGACGCCACATATTGCAGGCTATAGCCTTGAAGGTAAGGCACGAGGTACGCAGATGATTTATGAAGCATTTTGCAAAACTTTCCAATATTCAGCGAATAAAAAATTTGAAACTCAGTTGCCATCTTGTGAACAATTTTTTTATGGCAACAGTATTAAACAGACTTTAAAAGATTATCTTTCTGAAATTTATAATATTTCCCGTGATGATGCCAATTTAAGAGCAACATTAAAAGATGGCAAGGTCGATCAAAAAGCCTTTGACTGTTTGCGTAAAAAGTATCCGTTGCGCCGTGAATGGGCAGCGCACGGAGGACCTAAAGCATGATGAATACATCGGTTCATTACCAACCGACTTGTGATTTAACTGCGCTTAAAGCTCGCGCCAAAATGTATGCACAAATTCGTCAGTTTTTTGCTGAACGTGATGTATTGGAAGTAGAAACGCCAGTGTTGTCGCAAGCAGGTGTGACCGATGTGCATTTGGCATCTGTACAGGCATTGCGTCATGTGGGTGGGAAACAGCGAACACATTATTTACAGACTTCACCTGAATTCGCTATGAAGCGTTTACTGGCAAGTGGCAGCGGTGCGATTTATCAGATTTGTAAAGTTTTCCGTGATGATGAACATGGACGTAAGCACAATAGCGAATTCACCATGCTTGAATGGTATCGCCCTGAATTGAGTTTAAAAGACTTGATGCTGGAAGTGACAGATTTGCTCAATGTGGTTCTCGCTCAGCGGTTTGGTGAAGTACGTCCGACTATTTATAGTTATAAACATGCTTTTATGGATCGATTAGATATCAATCCATTACAGGCAACTTTACAGCAATTAAAAGATGCTGCGCGCCGTGTCGGTCTGAATATTGATTTAGGTGATGACAGACTTGCCTATATCGATTTGTTATTTTCACATATAGTCGAGCCAAGTTTAGGCTTTGATACACCCGTATTTTTAACCGATTTTCCACCTGAAATGGCCTCGTTAGCGAAAGTTAAAACTGATGAAGATGGTGAGCAGGTTGCGGCACGTTTCGAGTTGTATATTGAAGGTTTGGAACTCGCCAATGCGTATGATGAGTTGATTGACGCCGATGTGTTACGCAGTCGTTTTGAAGCGGATAATGCTGAACGTGAAAAATTGGGTTTACATATAATGCCGATAGATGAGTTTTTGCTTGCAGCTTTGCCAAATATGGCTGAATGTTCAGGTATTGCTTTGGGAATTGATCGTTTGTTGATGGTGGTGCAGAATAAAATGAAGTTAGAAAAGGTGATTACTTTTCCTGCGAATGTGTCGTGATAGGTTAAAATAGGAAAATCAAAAAGTCTTTTTGGATTGCAAAATATTTTGAAATGCCTAAAAAAAGCCGAGATGTTTCGATTTGGATGTTTTTGAGGTGGTTTTAAATTAATTAAGTTATCGAATTTAATTAAGTAATTAAAATAGATTTCGAGTAAGCACCATTATGTTAAATGGAAATTTTAATTCCTAATTTATACTATAAAAATTAATTGAGCGGATTAAATGAATATTGATGTAAGCAGAGATCATGGCCAAATTGATAGAAAAAATATTGAAAAATATGCTGAATCTATTGGGTATAAATTCCCCAAATCTTATGTTGAATTACTCAGTAAACACAATGGATTAACACCTAAAAAGAACTATTTTGAATTTTTAGAGCATAACGATGAAATCACGGATAGAGATGAATATTTTTACAGCTATGGCTACGAAAAAATAGAAATTTGGGATGAAGAAGACCGTAAGAAGTATCAGGACTCTATCAAAGATTATGAAGCCATTGAACTAATGCAACCAGATGAACATATGTATGAATTTATGGATAAACACATAGTGATTTTTGGAAAATGTGCAGGTGGTGACTTACTCGCTTGTGATTGCAGGTGGTGACTTACTCGCTTGTGATTATAGAGATGATCTTGATACTGATGAGCCAGCTATTACTCTGATTTATCATGATGACCTTATTGAAATATCACCAACTGAAAATAAGTTGAGAACTATAAAATTAGCAGATAATTTCACTTCTTTTATGGCGTTATTGAAAGAAGATCATTTTTAAATTTTCCTAAACTTAACTGATGTTCACTTAGAATCTAGTTCAGAATTAAATTTATGCTTAATAAACAATAACTTTAATTACTTAGAGCACTAAAGTGATAACTTATAAAATAGTTGGTTCATGAACCTAGCTATGAATACATATTTTCCTACTAAAAAGGTCTTAAGAATAGACTAAATTTGTCTAGGAGAGTGGTGGCAGTCCACCACTAATTAAAAGGTGTTTAAAAAATCGGTGGCTATTCAATAAGTGTAGTTTACTATTTGGTATAAAATATTATGCTGAGGCTAGGGTTTTGATAGCTACGATTTCTGTTTAGCTTTTTGGCGTAAGACATACAAATATAAGCTTTCTACTTTTTCACGTGCCCATGGTGTGGTACGTAAGAATCGCAATGATGATTTAACACTTGGATCTATGCAAAAACATCTAATTTCAATTTTACGATTTAGGCCTTCAAAGCCACCGTAGTAATCCAATAATTCATCCAAAATGTCAGCAAGTTTTTTGCCGTGTAAAGGGTCAATGGAGGTGTTCATAATAGATCAACCATATTTTGGGAGGCCATTATTATAACCTGAGTTAGTTGGAAAATGAGAGGGTTGGAATTTAAACGTAATTAACATAGAAAATTGCAGCTTATCTTCCTATTTACAACAGTGCCGATGCATAAAATATTTCAAATAATTAATAATTCAAAGAAAGCTTTTTAATAAATGTACGGAATTTATGATTTAAATCCGAAATTTATTAAATTTTTCTTAGTAAAAGAAAGGCTTCGTTGCACAAAGATTTATAAATTAAAGTTCCCTATATCGCCTCAAATTTAAATGACAACTTGAGTATGAGGTCGGCCTAATTCAGTGAATTTGTTGAGGACTGCTACACGTTCATGAATCTCATTGACTTGGCTTTGAAAATTCCTTGCACTCAGTTTATCGCCCAATAATTTAATGCAATGCATCTTGGTTTCTATCAAACTTCGACGATAGTACCCTGACCACTTTTTCCAAATGGCTCTTCCTAGGCGTTTGACTGTTTTCAATAATTCATTTCTCTGTAAAGATCTCAGAGTTTTATCTTTCCAGAGCTTCGCATTTTTTCTTGGCGGAATCACCGCGTCTGCTTGTCGATCTGAAATCACTTGTCGGCAGTATTTTGTGTCATAAGCTCCATCTGTATAGACAGAATCAATCTGCTCATCTGGTGGAATTTGATCAAGTAAATTCCCAAATACTTGCGAATCACTGACATTGTTCGTAGCCAACTGTACGGCCCTTGCAGGGTTTTAGTATCTATACCGATATGCAGTTTACGCCATTGGCGGCGATATTCAGGCTGATGTTTCTTACGTTTCCATTTACCCTCACCTAAAAACTTTAAGCCAGTAGAGTTTAGGAGTAGATGAAGTTGATCACTGATATTCGGGGCTATACAATCTCACCCACAGAATCTAATGATGCTCTGAACAAAACCTATAACTATGTGTAAAGAGAGTCAAAATAGAGATTTGATCATGAGACAGTATTGAATAGCTGTATCAGAATAAGTTTGGTTTCTCTCTTGTTTACCTTGTAGCTGTGTATACCATTGAGTAGTAGGATCAAACCAAATCGAGATATTTCCTCAATTGATTAATCTTGCGCAGTATACTGCTCATATAAGAAGACCAATTCGTTGTACGGTAGATTTTAGGTGCAGGCTTAGTCATTTGGAAATTATATAGTTGATAAGCCTTTGATGGTAGGTTTGTGCAACAAAAGCCCACTACATGTAACGAGCCCGCAGAAACCCCATATTTTTCCATCGGAAGTGGCAGCTTGAGTGGCTGGAATTCCACAAATAAAAGCGATGGGTAAAACAGTTTTTAAAACTAATTTCATAATATTACATTACTTTCTTTATTTTTTCTAAATCCCCAAAATCCTATAGGAAATCCGTCTTAGATATTATTTACTGTTTGGTGTAAAGTACATACAAAACAACAATATATTGATTTTAAAACAGTGTTTTGGCATTTATTACTTTTTTAAAATATTCACTACTTATAATCATTTTTTGAGGTGTTCAGTCATCAAAAAAAGTAGAGCTGAAATTCCATAATGTTATAAGATGAGGAGGCTACGCTGAAAGGTTGATTTTGAGAAAAATTGATCTTTTATCAATAAGTAAAGCAGCGCATTTCATTGTTTAAGATGAAGCTTGTTTTTAGGTATTTAAAAATTGAATTTGGCCATGTTTAACTATTTCCTATTCTCAAAGAGACATAGACGAAGTAAGGTACATGACTAATTTTGGGTGTGTATAAATAGAGTGCATTTGCATGAATAAAATTAGATACTTTTTAGTTTTAACTACAATTGTGGGGATGGGTGCTTGCGGGGGAGGTCAGGGTGATCAGTCAACAACGGCAACGATAAATGATATTCGGAATGAAGTGCCTATAGGCATAATTCAATTAATGCAAGACAGCGCTATGGTTGGGGATAGCATACTTTTAGATGGTTCTGAAAGTACTGATGATAGCGCGACAACATTGAACTATCGTTGGTCAGTCGTTAAAAAGCCTGAAAATAGTTTCCCAAGTTTTGGTGCTAGTACGGATAAAATATTTCATTTTATTCCAGACCATGCAGGAGATTATGAACTGAGTTTAGTGGTGAATGATGGTCAACAAGACAGTCAAACCACCACAGTTAAACTACAGGTCTTCGCGAGAAATGTAGAACAAGTTGTTAATCCATCTGATGTGATGCCAGACCCTAAAAATGATGATGTATTGGTAGACAATACGGAAGAAAAGGGTAAGGTTATTTTTCGTGATGGGTTTGAGACAGGGACGATTAGTGTCGATAAATACAGTAATGATCTATCGACGTGGAATGCAATGGCCCTCCACTTTGAAAATCGTAGTTCAGCAACAATTGTTAAAGATCCTGCTGGTACAGGGCAAAATGTTGCCAAATTTGTCGTGCCTGATGATGGTCAGTGCTATCGCGCGGAAATACAACGAAAGCAATTTGATTGGGGCCATTATAACTATTCTTTTTCTCACTATATTCCCTCAACATGGCCAGTATTTCAGTATGGAACAATACTGGCACAGTGGCATGGCTTTAACCTAAATGGAAAAAATTTGAATCCCCCAATAGCCTTGGTACTTTCAGGTCTAAAACCTGAGTGGCAGTTACATTTATATGAGTTGAAGCCAATGACTTCACCCTTGGCAGTTCCAGAAACGCTTTTGAAGCGTTATGTCTTAGATGTGCCTGTGGTATATAACCAGTGGAATGATTGGAATTTTGATATCCAATGGTCAGAACTTGATGCAAACGATCAAATGATTCCTGGGAAAGTAGTGGTGAAACATAATGGAAAAGAAGTAGCCAACATCACTGGGGTCAATAATTACCATCAAAAGTGGTCACCTTATTTCCAAATGGGCATTTACCGTTCAAGTTGGCGAGAAGGGGCACTTAAGAACCGTGTTATCGTGGGCCAGCCTGTCGAGGCTTACCATAAAAATGTGGTGATTAAAAATCTTAATTAACAAGAATCCTGCTTTAGCCAATCATTCAATGATTTGAATCGTTGGCTTATGCGAGATAATTTTTGCAAAAAAAGCTGCCATTAGACCTCTTTCGTAACTCATTTTTCATTCAATTCTAAGTTGTAAATTCCAGCAATCAAATTGAATCTTAAACGAAGCCTTTTCCCTCTATTTAGATAACGCTCTGAAAGTATTCTAAAGGTCTTGAGTACACCAAATATTAGAAATACTAATATTTTTTATTCTGGTTTGGGTGATTGCATATTCAGAAGAGTTGTTTTATTTAGCTCTTAAATAATTTACTTCAAATTCTTTTAAAGCTAATAGTGGTTCAATTCTAACTTTTAGAAATCCTATCCGGAGAATTGAGAACTTCGCGCGTAGATTTCTGCATAACGTATATTATGTTTATTAGGATACTCGACATCGTGAATACAATTTCGCAGATTCATAATGTTGAGCTGTAGCACCAACTGAGTTGCGTAGGCTACAGTCTTAGATATCTTATTTAACTTATGTTCACCTAAAATCAAAATTATATTTCAGTTTTTAATAAAAATAAATTATTTCAATAGGTTATAATCAATAAAGTAGTCTAATTTTGCAAATCAGGCTACTTTAAATGAAATTTCATTGTTCCACACAAACCATCATCAAGAAGCTTTAAAATTGCCACTAGCGAAGGTATTCCTCCCATTACTAAGAGGAGTCTACATTTTACGCCGTATGGCTATGATGCTCCAACTTATGCTTTAGATGAGCAATGGCTTCAATCCGCTTCTGAATGAGCATTTCACCAATATCCGGACCTTTGACTTCAGGCGGTAAATCTGAGGCTTTAATGGAACGAACAGTTTGCATCACATCCAATAAATACTGTGCTTGCGGATAACTACGATCTTCCATGCCTAAACGACCACGCGCATCACATTCACATGCTTGCACAAAAGCTTCCACACGTTCAGGACGACGTAAAACATCCAGACGTTGTAACAAACGCCATACAGTACCTGCTTTTAAAGTAAAGGCCTGATGGCATTTTAAATGTTCTTTGCATACAGCCAATGCCAGTTGTTTGGTCTGAGTCGGGACTTTTAAACGATCACATACTTCAGTTACAGGTGCAATACCACGTTCCTCATGCATGATATGGCGTGGTAACTCATCGACAGGTGTCAAAGCTTTGCCCAAATCATGGACGAGAACTGCGAAACGAACATCCAAAGAATAATTCGCTTTACAGGCTTGCTGCAAAGACATCATGGTATGAATACCACAGTCAATTTCAGGGTGATATTCAGGACGTTGCGGAACACCGTATAAGGCTTCAATTTCGGGAAATAGAATTTTTAAAGCACCACATTCACGTAAAATTTCAAAATAAACATTGGCATGATCTTCCATCAAGGCGCGAGAAGTTTCTTTCCATACACGCTCAGGGGTTAATGCTTGCAACTCACCAGAGTCAGCCAATTGACGCATCAGTACGATGGTTTCTTCTGCAACAGTAAAACCATATTGCGTATAACGAGCGGCAAAACGAGCGACACGCAAAACACGCAGTGGATCTTCTGCAAAAGCTTGTGAAACATGACGTAGGATTTTATTGTTTAAATCATCCAGACCATGATAAGGATCATAGATGACACCATCCTCATCCATTGCCATCGCATTAATGGTTAAATCACGACGAATCAGGTCATCTTCTAGGGAGACATTCGGATCTGTAAAAAATTCAAAACCATGATAACCATGCCCAGACTTACGCTCTGTACGGGCAAGTGCATATTCTTCTTTTGTTTTTGGATGTAAAAACACAGGAAAATCTTTACCCACAGGCTGATAACCTTGAGCAAGCAGTTGTTCAGGCGTTGCGCCGACAACGACATAATCTTTTTCGTGATAGGGGTGTCCGAGCAAATGATCTCTGACGGCACCGCCTACTAAATAAACTTGCATGAAAAAACCTCTATTCTTAGTGCCATCATGCAACAGAATAGAGGTTTTCTCAAGTGACAAGATGTGCGTAAACGTACAAATTGTCGTTTAATTTAAATCAGCTTAGAGTGCTTCTTTCTCAGCTTCCTGAATTTCAGCAACAGTGAGCGCAGTCATATTTACCAAACGACGAGTAGTCGCTGTAGGCGTTAGAATGTGCGTTGGTTTTGCTGCACCAAGCAAGATAGGACCAATGGTTACATTGTTACCTGAAGTTGCTTTCAGCAAGTTAAACGAAATATTCGCAGCATCCAAATTCGGCATGATCAATAAGTTCGCAGAACCTTTGAAACGTGAATTCGGGAATGCAAAATGACGAATCGATTCATCCAATGCAGCATCTGCATGCATTTCGCCTTCAACTTCCAATTCAGGTGCAATTTCAGTCAGAATTTCAAATACTTTACGCATTTTCTGTGCGCTAAGATCATTCTGATCCGAACCAAAACTTGAATGAGAGAGTAGTGCAACACGTGGTGTCATACCAAAACGACGTACTTCTTCCGCAGCCAAAATAGTCATTTCAGCCAACTGTTCAGCGGTTGGATTACGGTTGATGTAAGTATCGGCAATAAATAAATTACGATCTTCGAGCATTAATGCATTCAAAGTAAAGAAATTATTGCGACCTTCTTTTAGACCAATGATATTTTTCACAAAATCTAAATGAATGTCATAACTTGCATATGTACCACATAACATACCATCCGCTTTACCGAATTTTACTAACATCGCAGCAATTAAGGTAGAACGACGACGTGTTTCACGTTGTGCATATTCAGGCGTTACACCTTTGCGTTGCATCGTCGTGTAGTAATCGTCTGCAAACATTTCATAATCAGGATTTTTTTCCTGATCTACGATGGTGATATTCACACCATGTTCTAGGCGTAAGCCCAGTTTTTTAATGTTTGCTTCGATAACTGCGGTACGACCAACGAGAATAGGTAACGCTAAGTCTTCATCTACAGCAATTTGAACCGCACGTAAAACGCGTAAATCTTCACCTTCCGCATAAGCAATACGCTTCGGATCAGATTTTGCCTGAGCAAAAATCGGTTTCATCATCAATGCAGAGTTATAAACAAACTCAGAAAGACGCTGACGATATGCAGAGAAGTCTTGAATTGGGCGAGTTGCAACACCTGAATCCATTGCAGCTTGTGCAACAGCAGGGGCAATTTCTAAAATTAAACGCTGATCCAATGGACGTGGAATTAAATAATCACGACCAAAAGATGCAGATTTTTCACCATAAGACGCAGCATCGGCTTCAATATGTGCCATACGAGCAATCGCATATACGCAAGCAATCTTCATTTCTTCATTGATGGTCGTTGCACCAACATCCAATGCGCCACGGAAGATATAAGGGAAGCAAAGTGCATTATTTACTTGATTAGGATAGTCAGAACGACCCGTCGCCATAATCACATCAGAGCGAACCTCATGTGCATGTTCAGGCAAAATCTCAGGGTCTGGATTCGCCAATGCAAAAATAATTGGGTCCGCAGCCATGACTTTAACCATTTCTTTGGTCAAAATTCCTGCCGCAGAAAGACCAAGGAACATATCGGCATTTGCAATGACATCTGCCAGTTGTGAAGCTTCGATATCTTGCACATAACGCATTTTAGATGCATCAAGACCTTCACGTTTAGTGGTCAAGAGACCGCGTGAATCTGCCACAATGATATTTTCTTTTTTCGCACCAATTGCACAAAGTAAGTCTAAACAAGACAAAGCCGCAGCGCCTGCACCAGATGCGACAATTTTGATTTCGTCAATTTTTTTGCCGTTCAATTGTAAAGCATTTAACAGTGCTGAACCGACAATGATTGAAGTACCATGTTGATCATCATGGAATACAGGGATATTCATGCGTTCACGAAGTTTTTGTTCAATATAAAAACATTCAGGTGCTTTAATATCTTCTAGGTTGATCCCACCAAAAGTAGGTTCAAGTGCTGCAATAATATCAACAATCTTGTCAGGGTCATTTTCAGCGATTTCGATGTCAAAAACGTCAACACCAGCAAACTTTTTAAATAGAACGCCTTTACCTTCCATCACCGGTTTCGAAGCCAGTGGGCCAATATTCCCCAAACCTAAAACAGCTGTACCATTAGTGATAACAGCAACTAAGTTACCACGTGCAGTATAAAGCGCTGCTTTTGAGGGATCTTTTTCAATTTCCAAGCATGGCGCTGCAACACCTGGAGAATAAGCAAGTGCTAAATCGTGTTGATTGACCAGTTGTTTACTCGGTGTAACGCTAATTTTCCCTGGGGTTGGGAATTCATGATAATAAAGGGCTTGCTGTTTTAATGATTGATCGTCCATCTGAATCTCGATTGTTACAATATGCCAGCGAGGCAGGTAGTTTTGGCTAAATTTGCTCGAATATAACATTTGTTGAGCGATACCAACAGTTAAAAAGTATATATTTTCAACCAATTTATAGATTAAATGTTCAGATTTAGGCTTAGATTGTAATGAGTTTGTGCTGTTTTAAATATTCTGTACTGTCGGCTGCATTTAATGCTTTAGCAAAATAAAAGCCTTGGATTATATAACAACCATGTTTTTCTAAAAATTGCGCTTGTTGTTTGGTTTCAACGCCTTCCGCGACTAATGAAATACCAATCGCAGTTGCCATGGCAATGATGGCAATCACAATAGCTTCATCTTTTTCTTGTCCAATTTTAGAAATAAAGGCTTTGTCGATTTTTAAAGTATCGATAGGATACCTTGTCAAATATGCCAGTGAAGAATATCCTGTTCCAAAATCATCTAAAGAAATAGAAATATGACGGTCTTTCAATTGTTGTAATAGTTGGTCAACTTGTTCCGATTTATCTAGCAGTGAAGACTCCGTCAGTTCGAGTTCTAACATATCTCCAGAAATATGATATTTTTTAATCACATAATCAATATCATTAACCAAGTTCCCGCGATGAATTTGCTGTGCAACTATATTGATCGAAACACGGAAATGATCAAAACCGAGTTGTTGCCATGCTCGAATTTGCTTACACGTTTCATCCAAAACGATTAAGCCAATTTCTGAAATTAAACTGGTTTCTTCTGCAAGTGGAATGAAAATATCTGGTGCGATATAACCTAACGTTGCATGCTTCCAACGCATCAAGGCTTCAAACCCATAAACACGATTGGTACGGATACAAATTTTAGGTTGGTAATAAACGGATAGATGTTTGTATTTAACTGCTTTTCTTAGTTCATTTTCCAAATTTACACCTTGGTGAAGTATTGGTATTTTCTTATTTGAATAAAAAAGAGCAGTATTTCCCCCTAAATTTTTGGCTTCATTTAAAGCGAATTCAGCATGGCCATTTAAGCTATCAAGTTGTAGACCATGTTCTGGAAATAATGCAATTCCGATAGAAATCGTAATAGTTTGTTCGTTTTCATTGATATGAAAGGGTAGTCTGAATGCTTGTAATATATCTTGTGCATGTTGATGAATTAAAATATTACTACTACTTAAATTATAAATAATGGCAAAGTCATCATTATTTAAATATGCAATGAGCGAAGAGTTTGAACAGCAGAGTCTTAATCTTTGAGCGACTTGTTTGAGTAATTCATCGCCAACTTGTTGACTCATAAACTCATTAAATAATTTAAAACGATCAATATTAATACGTAAGACTGCAAAATTTTTAAATGATTCTGAATAATGATTGAGATAATAATGCAATTGCTGTTTGAAATAAAAACGATTTGGTAAGTCGGTTAGAATGTCATAATGTTCTAAGTATGATAATCGTTGTTCTTGTTTTTTACGTTCAGTTAAGTCAGTAATAATACCGACATAATTTATAATTTTATTTTTTTCATCTTGAATTGTATTAATATGAACCCAAAGAACCAGTTTTTTCCCTGAAGTAAATTCAACTTGAAGTTCTGATTCATACTCGCCAACTTTTAGTAATTTTTGAGTGATAAGGTTATAAATTTTTTGAGCATTTTCATTTTTATTGACTGTAATATCAAATAAATGACACCCAATTAAATCTCGTTGTTCATAACCAAGTAGTTTTTCAAAGTAAGAGTTTACTTCTAAGTAGCACAAATTATTATCAAGTACAAAAATACCTTCAGCTACTTGTTCAAATACATTGGCAGCGAGTTTTAGTTGCTCTTGATCGGTAGTTTCTTTTTGAATATTTCTGTGAATACCAACCATCCGAAGTGGTTTATTGTAGTTATTTCTAGCAATAACTTTACCAATATCTTGAATCCAGCACCATTGCTCCTCATGTTTAACTCTATACACTGCTTCAAAACGATCGGTTTTCCCTTTGAGGTGCTGACGTAATTGAAATTTATAATTAGCAATATCATCAGGGTGAATCAGTTCATTAATGCCGTTATATTTTAAATTGGTTTGTCTGAATTCAGTTTCGTTATTCGCTTTAATAATTTCAAAGGATCTTTTCTCTATATTCCAGACCCAAGAATGAATACCTGCTGTTTCATGAGCTAAGGCTAAATTGGCTTGATTGTTTTCTAAACGATCATTGATTTGCTTAAAATCAAAAGTCCTTTCTTTAACTTTTTGCTCTAATAATTGATTATGGAGTAGCAATTCATTTTTAATTTCCTGAGATTTGGTAATTTCATCTTTTAGTTGTACTTGTAATATGCTTGATTCATTTAAATGATTTTGTGATTGTTGAATTAAAGCCATATTTTTTAAATTTAATATGTTTAAACGATTGTGCAGGCGATTTGTCATGAAGGCACTAATAAAAATAACAGAGAACCAAATGGTAAAAATAATGCTGTAAATCGTCGGAATTTTTTCAAAATAAAGCACTTGTGAAAGAACTGCTGGGAAAGCAGAAGGTATAAAAATACAAATAAAATAACTAAAACGTTCAATTAAATAGGTTAAAGCCATAACGTAAATAATACTGAGCAATAAGCCAGATAAAATGACCAATTGTATATAATCCATTTGTGGATTTTCAATTGGTAAATAATAATAAATTAGGCCAACACCAATGCCAATACTGCTACCAATGAGTAAGCAAAAAAGCTGAAAAATAGCATCAATTTTGTCATTATTTTTAATTTTTTCTTGTGTGATATACGATATAGAAAACCAAATTCCAGCGATTACGGTAACCAAAAAAATAAACCAATAGTTTAGATAGGTTGAAGATTTATCAAAATACAAAAAATAGATTATAAGATCAAAAAAACTTGCAAAAAAAACCCATGCTAAAAAAATTCGCATGTGCCCAGCAAGTCTTCTGATCTGTAAGACATTCATGCTATGCGAAAGAAGCTCATCCTGAACATCAACCATTTGCTGTTGCACCTTGATTAATTAAATAATATTTGCAGAAAACCACAGTTTTTGTGTTTTTATTTGGTTGAAAATTTACTTCACGGCTATAAAATACCGTGAAATAGGTCTGCTTGCAATGTAATTGTTAGAGTTATGTCACGTAATTTTTGGTTGTTCTTAAATGCGATAATTTAAAATTGATAATGCGACTACAGGCGCTGTTTCTGTCCGCAAAACACGGTTGCCAATACACCAATTTTTAAATCCATTTTGATTCGCATCCGTAATTTCTTGTTCCGAGAGACCACCTTCAGGACCAATCAATAAAGCAATATGAGTTTTAATATCGTGTAAAACATCCACTTGCTCTTTATTCGGTGCAAGGACTAAACGTGACTCAGGCAACTCGGTTTTAAGCCAATCTTGTAAAGTGAGTGGCACAAGAATCTTCGGAACAATATTCATTCCACATTGTTCACATGCAGCAATGGCAATACCTTGCCAATGATCTATTTTTTTCTGATCGCGATCATACTTTAAACGCATTTCGCAACGTTCTGAAGTCAGTAACTGAATTTCAGCAACGCCAAGCTCCACCGATTTTTGAATGACATAATCCATACGATCACCTTTACTCATTACCTGACCAAGTAGGGCGGTAAAAGTAGGGGTGCGATTATCGGGATTAAAACTTAGAATGTCGATAGTTGCAGATTTTTTTGCAATATCGACAAGTTCAACTTGAAACTCACCACCTTGTCCATTGAACAAAGTGGCTTGTTCACCTGCCTGCGCACGTAATACTTTCACCCAATGATGAAACACAGTTTCAGTCAGCTCGATTTGTGTATTGACTACTAAATTAGCTTCAATAAAAAAACGGGGCATTCGATATTACTCACAAACAGGTAAATTGTTAGATTTAAAGCTAAATCAGGCCAAACCAAGGTCAAGTACAAGCTGACGGTTTGGTTCGGTATGGTTCATGCTATAGAAATGCAGACTTGGTGCACCACCTGCAATCAGGCGTTCGCATAATTTCACTACAACCTCATGACCGAAAGCTTTGATACTCGCAGAATCATCGCCATACGTTGCCAGTTGCTTACGAATCCAGCGTGGAATTTCAGCACCTGTACCATCAGCAAAGCGAATTAAATTGCTTGCATTGGTAATGGGCATAATGCCTGGAGCGACAGGAATATCAATACCTTCTTTTTGAATACGTTCTACAAAGTAGAAATATGCATCTGGATTAAAGAAAAATTGAGTGATTGCGGCATTTGCCCCTGCATGCACTTTTTCGACAAAGTGTTTGATATCTTTATCAAAACTGTCTGCCTGTGGATGCATTTCTGGATAGGCAGCCACTTCAATTTTAAAGTGATCACCTGAATGCTCACGAATAAAACGGACTAAATCTGTTGCATACGGTAGTTCGCCTAAGCCAACCTGACCTGATGGCAAGTCTCCGCGTAAAGCAACAATGCGGTCAATACCTTGTTCTCTATATAAATCCAACAAGTCAGCAATACGTATTTTATCATCACCAATACACGACAGGTGAGGGGCAACAGGTGTGCCTTTGCCATTAAAATCATTAATAGCTGCAAGTGTACGTTCACGGGTTGAACCACCTGCACCATAAGTTACAGAAAAGAACTCAGGGTTTAGCAATTGTAATTCTTGATGAACAACACGAAGTTTTTCCGCACCAGTATCTGTTTTGGTTGGGAAAAACTCAAACGAAATCGGGACACGTTTGGTCATGGTTAAATCCTTTTTTATAAATATTTATGTCATTTACTCATTTGAAAACTTAGAGTTTATATATCAATTGCAGAATTGAATTCTTATTTAAACATCTCTCCCTAACTCATCTTTAAAAAGAGGGGAATATCGCGAATTTAATTAAAATTAGATTTGCGAAGCCTCCCTTTTTAAAGGGAGGCTGGGAGGGATTATTTAAAAGCAACACATTCAAATGTGTAATTACTCGCTATTTCATTACAGCATGAGTGAATAAAAAATTAATACTTATAAGTCTCAGATTTAAACGGACCTTCAACAGCAACACCCAAATAATCAGCTTGAACTTGTGTTAATTGTGTCAACACGCCACCAAAACCAAGAACCATTGCCGCAGCAACTTCTTCATCCAATTTCTTAGGAATAAGTTCTACACGGATTTGAGCCGCTTTTTCAGATTCAGGAAGATCAGCAAATTTTTCAGCAAATAAATGCATTTGACCCAATACTTGGTTGGCAAATGAACCATCCATAATACGTGATGGGTGACCAGTCGCATTACCAAGGTTCACTAAACGACCTTCAGAAAGAAGAATTAAATAATTGCTTTCATCTTCTGAACGATACACTTGGTGTACTTGTGGCTTAACTTCAACCCATTTGTAACCACGTAAGTAGTTGGTGTCGATTTCAGTATCAAAGTGACCGATGTTACAAACCACAGACCCTGCTTTTAATGAATCTAACATTGCAGAATCACAAACGTGGTAGTTACCTGTTGTTGTTACGATCAAATCAGTATTTTGAAGAAGATCAAGATTAATGTCTTCTTTCTTACCTGTTTGTACGCCATTTTTGTATGGAGAAACAACTTCATAACCGTCCATACATGCTTGCATTGCACAGATTGGATCAACTTCAGTGACACGTACAATCATACCTTCTTGACGAAGTGATTGTGCAGAACCTTTACCTACGTCACCATAACCGATTACAAGCGCACGACGACCAGATAAAAGCATATCTGTACCACGTTTAATCGCATCATTTAACGAGTGACGGCAACCGTATTTGTTGTCGTTTTTAGACTTTGTTACAGAGTCATTTACATTGATTGCAGGAACTTTCAACGTACCATCACGTAACATTTCATACAGACGCTGTACACCTGTTGTTGTTTCTTCAGTAACACCGTGAATTTTTGCAATCACTTGTGGGTATTTTTCATGAACAAGTAATGTTAAATCACCACCATCATCCAAGATCATGTTGGCATCCCAAGGCGTACCATTTACATTGACTTGTTGATCTAAACACCAGTTGTATTCTTCTTCAGTTTCGCCTTTCCAAGCAAAAACAGGAATACCCGCAGCAGCAATAGCAGCAGCAGCATGGTCTTGAGTTGAGAAAATATTACAAGATGTCCAACGAACTTCTGCGCCTAATTCAACTAGGGTTTCAATAAGAACCGCAGTCTGAATGGTCATGTGGATACAACCGAGGATTTTTGCGCCAGCAAGTGGTTTTGCCGCTGCATAGCGTTTACGCAAACCCATTAGAGCAGGCATTTCAGCTTCAGCAAGTTTGATTTCTTTACGACCGTAATCAGCAAGTGAAATATCGGCAACTTTATAATCTGTAAATGAAGCATTAACCGCGTTCATCACGATCTCCTAAATGAAAAAATGGATCAGTATGTTCGCGGATGCCGTTGTTAGTTATTCTGAGTAGAATACCAATGGTCGAGCCTAGCAATTTTACATTGCTGTATTCAAAACAGCCTGTAAAACGTCGCAGCATCCCTCGACTGTGAGCTATTGTACCGATATTTTAATTTTGTTCCAATCTGGATTGTATAAAAACGTATCAGCCAAGGCATATTCACTCAAAAATTTTAATTCTACTATTTGCTAAAAGATGTAAGGTGTTGCGACTTTTTTAATAATGAGTAGAAATATCAATATGATTTTTTCTACTATTGTGTGATGAATATTTGCTCGATTTTTACTTGGTAACGGTACTATAGTGTTTGGGATGGTTCTTGCTTGAGCAAATATTAAAAAAGCACTTTCTTTGCAAATAATGTGTAATGCAATCGATCGAGTATTTTGCTTAAATTTTTAACCAGTTTCTTTTCTGTCTAAACAATAGAGCTCTTGCGTAAGTTATTTTTTAATCATCCAATTTACAAGCCCTGCTATTAAATTCATTCTTAACCCAAATCATTTACGTCTATTTCTATATCGCTCACTAAGGAGACGAAATATTTTTAGCTTTGAATTTATATGTTCAAATGAGGTCTACCTAATTCAGTGAATTTATTAAGCACAAGAAGTACCTATGTTTCTAGCATGTAGGTACTTCCCAAACTTTTAATATTTATAATAAAAATTGATTAAAAATATAAATTTACCAATTATATTTTACACCTACTCTAAAATTAGTTGGTGCGCCGTAGTAACTATTAGTTGTTGCTAAATGATATTTTTCATTAAATAGATTATTTAAATTAAAATTAAGCAATAAATTATCATTGATTTTATAGCGCGCCATTAAGTCTACAAGGGTATAGCTATTTTGTGTGAAAGTATCTACAAAATTGGGTCGAGTTTCATCTGAATAGATTTTGCTTTGCCAACGTAGACTGCCACCGATTGTTAATGCTTCATTTAAATAAGGTAATGTATAAGTTGTAAATAGCTTGGCTGTATTATCTGGAATATTACTATTTAAAGTATCACCATTACTGTCTTGAGATAAATTACGAGAAAAACTAGCAGATATTTGCCATAGATTCGTAATTTTACCAGTAGCCTCTAGCTCAACTCCTCTACTTTTTGTTCCTGATTCAGCTCTATAAACAGTTGAGCCATCTGTCGAAGGTATATCTAAGGCAATTGCTTTATTGTCTTCTTTAGTTTGATAGATAGCAGCACCAACATTTAATTGCTTATCAAAGAATTCCCCTTTAATCCCAAACTCTGTACTATTTCCAGTCAAAGGATCAATATATGAGCCTGTTATGGTTTTTTTGTCTTGTGGCAGAAAAATATTTGTATAGCTAGCATAAGTTGTCCAGTGATCAGTTAAATCGTATGTTAAGCCAATATATGGGATAACTTCACCATTTTCTTCCTGTGGTGTAATTTCTGTTGTATTAGAAGTATTACTATGGTCTTTTTTTATTCGCTGCCAGTCTTCAACTCGTGCGCCTAAAATTACAGCAAGATCATCTGTAGGCTTTAAACGCATTGCTCCAAATACGGACTTGCTTGTTTCATCACTTCCATACCAACCATCAATTTGGGTTGCTGGACGATTTGGATTGCTGCCATTCCAGCTAAAAATGTTGTCTAAATTACCATCCCATGACATACCATTATTCCAGCCAGAATAAGTCGGGCGTTCATTTTCACTTTTTGTGTATGTAGTACCAATAATGACATCGTGCGTTTGATTAAATAAATCAAATGAACCATTTAACGTTAAGTTAAATAAATCTTGAGTTGGTTCATAATCCCAACGAGTCGCATAGAGCATTGCACCTGCACCAGTTTGCTTATCAATACCTGCATACGAGTATGTGTAACCAACAACTTCATCAGAAGCAGTAATTGTTCGTGCAACTGTACCTTTGAGTTTCCAATATTCATTAAATTGGTGCTCAATATCGGCAAAATAACCAGTTGTTGCGCGGTTAGAATAAGCCCAGCTTGCTGCTGCTGAGTCTGAGCGAGACCAATTAATGAGCGTACCATCGTTGTAATAAGAGGGTAGACCGCCACGTGCGATACCTGAAATATCAATTTGTTGATAACTTACACCAAGACTTGCTTTAGTTCGATCAGTCAAATCTGCTTCGATTACCCCATAAGCAACTTTACGTTCTTCACTGTAACGATCAATATAAGAATCACCATCTTGGTAACCTAATACGGCACGACCACGGATATTCCCAGACTGATTCAGTGGTGATGAAACATCAATATCAGTTCGATAAGTATCCCAAGAACCAGCACTTGCACTAACAGAAGCCTTGAAATCCTGTAGTGGTTTTTTTCTAACCATATTGATACTTGCACTTGCAGTACCAGCTCCAGTCATCAGTCCGTTAGCACCGCGTACAATTTCAACTCGGTCAAAGAGTGCAGTATCTTGGCTTTGAAAAATATTGGAATACGAACTGAGTAGTTTTACACCATCAAGTAAATAATTATCAACCTGTTGGCCTCGAGCATAGATAGGCGAATTATCTGAACCGATGTTTCCGCCTTGATTAATTGTTAAACCAGCAGCTTGTGCAACAACATCAGTCAGTTGAGTCAGATTTTGGTCTTCCATTTGTTGACGTGTAATTACACTAACTAATTGAGGTGTTTCTTTTAAACTAAGTGTCAATCCCGTGGATGCTGTTGTAGCTTTCGCAGTGTAAAGTCCAGTTAATTCTGTAACTGGCGTGTCGGTATTGGCGACTACAGTAATTGTCGGAAGCTGACTCTCTGGAACTTTAGATGTGTCATTTAATTTGGATTCAGCAAATGCGCTTACTTGAATTAAAGTAATTGGTGCGCCCCAAAGTATCGTGCGAATGGCGAAAGCCAAAGCGTGAGTAACGTGATGTCCCTTCATGAATATCTCATAACTGTTAAATTTATGTATAAGTCGTTTTTGTTTTAGAAAGAGATCAATTTTTTTTATTTTAATGTAGAAAATTTATTAGAATGAATTTTTAAATATTTATCTTTATAAAAATATTACATTATATCAATATGTTATTATTTTTTAGCAATATGTGTTTTTATAGACATCATTGCATATGACGAGAGCCTGTTTCATATCACGTTTTACTGTTGCCTCTGATATTTGAAGCTTATCTCCGATGGATTTATACGTTAGACCTTCTAATTGTGATAATAAAAATACTTGAGCAGCTCGATGCGGAAGTGTATCTAATTTTTGCTGTAGTTGGCAGAGGACTTCGCGCATAGATATTTCGTGTTCAGCTGATGGGGAAGTTTGCTGACATGTATGAATTAGTGTTTCTAGATATGACAGTTCAATGTGTTGATGTCGCCAATGATCAATAATCACATGCTTTGCAATACTGATAAGCCATGCTCTGGGTTCTCGAATATTGTCAAAAGAGTAGTCGCTTTTAAATGCACGGTAGAAGACTTCTTGGCTTAAGTCTTCGCATTGGTGATGATTATTTAATTTACTTTTAAACCATAATAGCAAAGCATTTTGGTGGGTTTGATAAATATGATGAAACCATAGTTGCTTTTTTATATGTAAATTCATTTATTTACCTAATTCCAAGAAGATAATTTTTTGATGAAATAAGGTTGTAATAATAATGATAACGATTATCATATGCAATATTGTTTTTATCTGTGCTGGCTTAAGTTATATTTTTACCACTTCAAGCCGTACAGTGAATTTTATTTTGAATTTATCCCAATTGAGGGATGTAAATTTTTTGTGAAGGCTAGGTAAGAATTTTTATGAGTGATCTACTAGAAAATGTAAACCAATCAGAAAGAAAACTTACCTATAAGTTTAGATATTTAATTGGATTTATGCTGCTGCTTATTTTCGGACTAGCAGGTTTCTATTGGAAAAAAACCTCATCCAAACCCGCAGAGGAATATAGCCAATGGAGTAAACCTGTACCCGTACGAACTGTGCCAGTACAACGACAAGATTTACAGGTTGAAATCAAAGCAATTGGTACAGTCATTCCTACGCATATTGTGAATGTACAAAGTCAGGTTTCTGGGGTTTTACAGCAGATTTATTTTAAAGAAGGGCAAACCGTAAAAAAAGGTCAGCTCCTTGCACAAATTGATTCAGTGCCGTTTCAAGTCACACTTGCACAGGCTGAAGGAACACAACAACAGAACTTAGCACAATTGCAAAATGCTGAAACAGAGTTGAAGCGTTATCAATTATTGTTTAAACAAGATTCAATTGCGAAACAACAAGTAGAACAACAACTCGCTCTGGTCAATCAACTCAAAGGACAGATACAAGCGAACAAGGCGCAAGTGGATGCCGCAAAACTACAGCTGTCTTATACTAAAATTTATTCACCTATTGATGGGCGGGTTGGATTTAGACAGAAAGATGCTGGTAACCTGATTCAAGCCAATGAAAGTGCTGGTTTAGTCAGTATTACTCAAGTTCATCCTATTTTTGTGCAATTTGCAGTGACAGAAAACTACTTAGCAAACCTGCGTCAATCCTTAAAAAATGGTGATAAGGTACTGGTAAGTGCTTGGGATAAAACAGAACAAAAACAACTTGCGCTGGGGCATGTACAAGCAATAGATAATCAGATTGATATCAGTACTGGAACTTTAAAAATAAAAGCAATTTTTGATAATGATGATGATGCTTTATTTCCGAATCAGTTTGTCAATGTGCGTTTAAATACTCAAACCATTCAAAATGCAATCAGCATCCCGAACGATGCTGTACAACATGGCGCAAAAGGCAGCTATGTTTATATCATCAATCCGCAAAACAAAGCCGAAATTCGGATGCTAAAACTGGGTATGACCTCGAATGGTCAAATTGAAGTTTTAGACGGATTAAAGGGTAGCGAAAAAGTCGTACTTGAAGGAATTGATCGTCTTTCGGAAGGCAAAGAAGTTCAAATTGTTGTAGAGAATCAACAGCCAATTTCTACGGCCAAGCCAACTGCTGGATAAATCATGAATATTTCACGGTTCTTTATTTTACGTCCAGTCGCAACCACATTATTGATGTTAGCACTGCTGTTGAGTGGCTTCTTGGTTTGGCGGTTGTTGCCTGTCTCTGCTTTGCCACAGGTCGATTATCCAATTATTCAAGTCTATACTTTTCAACCTGGCGCCAATCCCGATACAGTACAACGCACAATCACTGCACCACTCGAACGAGAAATGGGCAAAATTGCGGGTTTAAAGCAAATGTCTTCCAGTAGTTCAGTGGGGGCTTCCGTCATAACCTTGCAGTTTGAACTGAGTGCAGAACTTGGTGTCGTTGAACAAGAGGTACAGTCAGCGCTCAGTACCGCCAGCAGTAAATTACCCAATGATTTACCAGCACCACCGGTTTACCGTAAAGTAAATCCTGCTGATGTTCCTGTGATTACCCTTGCTATCAGCTCAGAAACTTTACCTTTAACCACAGTTTACGACATGGTGGACACCCGAGTTGCACAAAAGCTTTCTCAGCTTTCAGGTGTCGGGATGGTCAGCCTTGCTGGGGGGCAACGTCCAGCAATACGCGTGCAAATGAATGCTACGGCACTTGCTGCCTATAAAATGAGTGCTGAGGATGTGCGCTCCGCCATTAATTCTGCCAATGCAAATCAACCCAAAGGCAGCTTTGATGGACCATATCGAACCACCATGTTGGATGCCAATGATCAGATTCGTTCGATTGCAGATTATGAAAATCTAATTTTACGCTGGAACAATGGTGCTCCGATACGTCTGAAAGATGTGGCAAAAGTCATCGAAAGTAGTGAAGACCGCTATATGGCTGCATGGGCAGATAGTCAATCTGCAATCTTAGTCAATGTGCAGCGTCAACCAAATGCCAATGTGATTCAAGTTGCAGATCAGATTAAACAGATATTGCCCGAACTACAAAAGAATCTGCCTGAAAATGTCAAAATTCGAGTGTTAACCGATCGAACTGAGAGTATTCGCAGCTCCATTGATGATGTGCAAAAAGAATTGGTTTTTGCCGTGTGCTTGGTGGTGATGGTGACTTTTTTATTTTTAAGAAATTTATCCGCTACGATTATTCCTAGTATTGCCGTACCACTGTCGATTATTGGTACTTTTGTCGTCATGTATTTTTTAGGATTCTCTGTTAATAACCTGACTTTAATGGCGCTTACCATTGCGACAGGCTTTGTAGTCGATGACGCAATTGTGATGTTGGAAAATATTGCACGACATCGTGAGGCTGGAGAAAGTTTATTACAAGCAGCACTCAAAGGGTCTAGGGAAATAGCTTTTACTTTGATTTCCCTGACGATTTCTCTAATTGCTGTATTAATCCCATTACTGTTTATGGGGGACGTGGTTGGGCGACTGTTTCACGAATTTGCTGTCACTTTAGCAGCTGCAATCGCAATTTCATTGGTGGTGTCACTCACATTGACCCCGATGATGTGTGCATATTTATTAAAAAGTACCAAACATTCCAGTTCACACAGTCGCTGGAGTTTAGACCGAATTATCCAGCAATACGGTCAAGCTTTACAGTGGGTTTTTCGGCATCAAGTAATGACACTTGCTGTGATGTTGAGTACCGTCATTTTAGCAGGTCTGCTGTATTGGATGATTCCCAAAGGCTTTTTCCCTGTACAGGACAGTGGTGTCATACAGGTGGTGACTGAAGCGCCTGATGATATTTCATTCCAAGCTATGAGTGAGCGTCAACAAACACTCGCGGGGCAGATCTTAAAAGATCCTGCTGTGGAAAGTTTGTCTTCATTTATTGGTATAGATGCCAATAATCCAAAACTAAGTAATGGACGTATTTTAATTAATCTAAAGCCGCATGCTGAAAGAGATCCTGTAGATCAAATTATGGCACGACTTAGAGGACAGTTCGTTCAAGTTGACGGGATTCAAGGCTGGATGCAACCAGTACAAGAGCTGAGCATTGAAGATAAAATCAGTCGAACTCAATATCAACTGAGTATAACCGCTGCTAAAACGACAGATTTAGCCGAATGGACCCCTATATTTGTTGATGCTTTACGACAACAACCTGAATTTGCACAAGTAACCAGTGAAGAGGGTGGACAAGGCTTACAAGCATTTATTGATGTCAATCGAGATGCTGCAGCACGTTTGGGTTTAAACATTGAAGATATCAGTTTAGCTTTACAAAATTTATTTGCGCAGCGCCAGATTGCAACTTTATACACGCAATCTAATCAATATCGTATTGTTTTAGAACTTGACCCAACATTCACTCAAGGTATAGATGCTTTAGGGCAAACCTATATTCATAATAAAAGTGGAGAGCCGATATTACTCAGTTCTGTTGCCAATATTGTGCAAAAACGCGTGCCTATTATTCTGCAACAACAATCACAATTTCCAGCCAATGGGGTATCTTTTAATCTTGCATCAGGGGTCGCGCTCGGGGATGCGATCAAAGCGATTGATCGCGTACAACAGCGTCTAAATCTACCAACAGAAGTGAAGGTGAAACTACAAGGCGCAGCTGCTGCTTATGAGAGCTCGCAACAACATACGTTCTGGTTGGTGATTGCAGCAATAGTGACCATGTACATTGTGTTAGGCATTCTGTACGAAAGTTTTATTCACCCGATAACCATTCTTTCTACCTTGCCATCTGCTGCAATTGGTGCTTTGTTGGCATTGTTTATGGTCAATCGACCATTGGACATGATTGCCTTGATTGGGATCATTTTATTGATTGGTCTGGTCAAGAAAAATGGCATCATGATGGTGGATTTTGCTTTGGCTGCACAACGTAATGACGGATTGTCACCACAGCAAGCGATTTATCAAGCCGCACTGATGCGTTTTCGCCCAATTTTAATGACCACACTTGCGGCACTGGTTGGGGCAATTCCATTGATGCTTGCATCGGGTTCAGGGGCTGAATTACGTCAGCCTCTTGGGATCGTCATGGTGGGTGGTTTGATTTTAAGTCAAGTCCTCACGTTATTTACTACACCAGTGGTTTATTTATTTTTTGATCGTCTGCAATATTCATTGCAACATACCAATTCAGATTTACCTGTAGATGATTTACCCACAGATCATGATACGACAAGGAGAGAGTTTTGACTTTTCTCTCGACCTTTATTCACCGACCTGTTGCCAGTATTTTACTGGGAATCGCAATTGTATTATTGGGTATATTGGCCTATTTTCGCTTACCTGTAGCCGCCTTACCACAGGCAGATATTCCAACGATTGTGGTGCGAGCAAGTTTACCAGGAGCAAGTCCTGAAAGCATGTCTGCCACCGTGGCGACGCCGTTAGAGCGTGCCATGATGGGTGTTTCAGGGGTAAAAGCGATAAATTCGTCAAGTAATCAAAGCGCAACCCAAGTGGTTTTGCATTTTGATTTAAACACTGACATCAATGAAGCCGCCAGAGAAGTCCAAGCTGCAATCAATGCTGCAATGTCACAGCTGCCTTCTGGAATGCCAAGCCCTCCTGAATATTTCAAGATTAATCCAAGCCAGAGTCCAATTTTTTATTTGGCACTGAGTTCAGAACATCTTTCTGCGGGCAAACTCTATGAAATTGCCAGCAATCAGCTCCAGCCAAATCTTGCGCAAATTAATGGGGTTGGGGAAGTTGTCATTGACGGGGCATCTATGCCAGCTGTGCGAATTCAACTCAATCCAAATGCCTTGATTTCACAAGGGGTGTCTTTGGAGCAAGTTCGGGAAGCGATTGTAAAAAGTAATACAGTACAAGCCTTAGGGGTAATTGAAACTGAACAGTTACGTTGGCAAGTTGAGCTTCCAAGTCGTTTAAAAAAAGCGGATGATTTTGCCAATTTGATCGTTCATCAAAATGGTCAGACAGTTGTCCGTTTAAAAGATGTGGCTGAGGTACAGGATTCGGTCGAAAACCGTTATGTAAGTGGTTTTCACAATGGCAAACCAGCGGTTATTATTAAAATCAGCCGTCAACCCAATGCAAATACCGTTGCCACAATTGAAAAGATCAAAGAAAAACTACCAGAGTTAAGCAGATTAATTCCAGCAGATTCACAACTGACCACAGTGATGGATGGATCGGAAATTATTCGGGCGGGCTTAAATGAGGCAAGGGATACTTTATTATTTTCCATGCTTTTAGTGATTATTGTGGTCGCACTGATGTTAGGTCGTCTGCAAAGTGCTCTTGTTCCAAGTATTGCTTTACTGGTGACTTTGATTGGCGCATGCAGCCTGGTTTATCTCGCTGGATTTTCATTGAATAACTTGTCTATTATGGCGGTGATTGTTGCGATTGGGCTCGTGGTTGATGATGCAATTGTAGTTTTGGAAAATATTGAACGTCATATAGAACAGGGTGAACAGCCTATACAGGCTGCCTTAAATGGTATTCGAGAAGTCGGTCTGACCTTGCTGGCAATGAATTTGGCTTTGGTGGTGATCTTTATTTCCGTGCTATTTATGGGCGGTGTAATCGAACGATTGTTTAGAGAGTTTTCTTTAACACTGATTTTTATTATTATTTTATCTGTATTTGTCTCCCTAGTCCTTACGCCAAGCTTATCTGCGCGCTGTTTAAAACCATTGGAGAGCTATCAACATCAAGCTTTATATCGCTATAGCCATCGCTTGATGCAAGGTTTGAGTCAGCTCTATTTGCATTCATTGAAATGGATGATTAAACACGGTTATTTGGTTATTTTGCTATGGAGTGGTGCAATTGCTGCCTCTGTATATGTGTACCAAACATTACCCAAACGTGTATTACCTGAGCAAGATACCGGACGGGTTGAAGCTTTTATTCGAGGGGATGATGGCTTCTCCTTTCAAATTATGCAACCCAAAATCGCCACCTTTAGTGAAAGTGTATTAAAGGATCCCGCAGTCAAAGATGTGATTGGTACGTCTGGTGGTGCTGGCGGAATCACCAATTCTTTTTTAATGGTGAGTTTAAAACCCAAAGCAGAGCGAGATGGCAAATCTTCACATGAAATTGTAGATAGAATTAAAAAAAATGCCCCATGGCTGGCAGGTGCGATTTTTTCTGCACAAGTCAAACAGGAACTAGAATTGGATGATCCATTTTCAAGTGGAAGTGGGCAAGATTATTTGTTGTTACTGCAATCTGATGATGTTGCGTTGCTACGTCAGTGGGTGCCTAAAGTTGCTCAGGCAATGCAGAAGCTTTCAGAGTTAGAAGAAGTTGAAACCATGGGCGATGAAGGTGCTCAGCATGTGACTTTAGACATTGACCGTGAAACAGCACGTCGTTTGGGGGTGGATATAGACAATATTTCAAGCGTACTCAATAACTCATTTTCGCAGCGCCAAATTTCGACTATTTATGATCAAACCCAACAGTTTTATGTGGTGATGGAAGTTGATAAACACTTTACTGAACACCCTGAAGCGCTGGCAAATGTACGTATTCCAAATCAACAAGGTATTGCAGTGTCTCTAAGTAATTTTGCCACATGGTCTTATGGCATCACCAATGATAGGGTTTATCGACGCAACCAATATGCCGCAATGGGGATTGGTTATGTGGTTAAACAAGGCTATAGCTATGAACAAGCGGATGCGGCTATCCGTAGTGTTTTACCCGAAGTCATGTTACCCAATGAAATTTTTATCATGACAGATAAAGATGTAGAGGCAGAAAGTTTGCAGGCTGGTTTATCGACGCCGTTACTTGTCTGTGTGGTGATCTTACTTATTTATATCGTTCTTGGGGTTACCTATGAAAGTCTGGTTCATCCATTGACGATTTTATCGACAGTACCCGCAGTGGCTTTGGGGGCTTTGTTGACCTTATGGTTATTTAATTTCCAATTCACCTTAATTGCACTTTTGGGCATGTTTTTATTGATCGGAATTGTTGTAAAAAATGCCATTCTTTTAATTGATTTTACTTTATTAGAAAGAAGAGCAGGCAAGACTGCATATCAGGCTATTTTGTCTGCCGCAGCACTCCGTTTTCGTCCAATTCTGATGACCAATACTGCAGCGTTGCTGGGTGCAATTCCACTGGCACTTAGCTGGGGGGAAGGGGCAGAGCTACGTCAGCCTTTGGGTGTGGTTATTGTAGGTGGTTTAGCCTTGGGTCAATTATTGACGTTGTATACAACGCCTGTCTTGTATTTGGTGTTGGAAAAATGTGCTGAATCTTGTTTGAAATTGAAAAATAAATATGCACTTCATTGAGGTAAATAGGAAAATATAATGCAGAGTTTAATCGTTAAAAATGTCATGTGCCTTAGTGTGTTCTTGATATTGACTGCATGCAATTCTACTGTTGTGTTGCATCCGCCTGAATATAAAGTGCCAGTCCTTCAAACGGATGATCATTATAAATATGCTGTTTTAAATTGGAAAAAAACCTCAAGCTTGGAAGTCAATGCCAACACTTGGTGGGAAATCTTTCAAGATCCTATTCTCAGTCAATTGATGCAACAATTGAATCAAGAAAATTTGAGTCTGAAACAAGCAGAAGCACGATATCAACAAGCCAATGCCTTACTTGAGCAGCAACGCGCTAACCGTTTGCCAAGTTTAAAGTTAAATGGTTCTGCACAACGTAGTGGAACAAAGGACAGTACGCCAAATAACCAATTTACAACGGGTGTTCAGGTCAGTTGGATTCCTGATTTATGGGGCAGGGTCGCCAAAGCAGTTGAAGGGCAACAGGCAAATTTAGAGGCTTCACAGGCTGACTTAGCTGCAGTTAAACTCAATCAACAATTATTGGGCACAGAAAGCTATTGGAATATCCGAGTACTGGATGCGCAGTTGGATGTTTTACGACAAACCCAACACAGTTATCAGCGTTCCGTCAAAATTTTAAATAACCAATATATTGCAGGGATGATCGCGAGAGCGGATGTGATACAGGCTGAAACACAACTCAAGCAAGTGCAAATCCAGCAGATAGAAACCCAGCGAGAACGTGATTTACAAGAAAATATTTTAGCTGTGGTACAAGGTAAAACGGTTGCTCAATTTCAATTGGCCAAACAGAAACAGCACTTTCAAGTTCCAACATTACCAACTCAGCTACCAAGTCGGATGCTTATCCAGCGCCCTGATGTGATACGTGCTGAACGTGAATTGGCTGCAACACATGCCCAATTGGGCTTGGCTCAAACGGCATGGTTACCCGATCTCAGTATTGGCTTAACGGGTGAAGTAAATAGTCGTGTGTTGAGTCAACTGTTTCAAGCACCACAGTACTTGTGGTCGACTGGATTACAAACAACGGCATTGATATTTGACGGTGGAAAACGTAAGGCTGAGATTGCACAAGCACAAGCGAGTTATGCTGAAAAAGCAGCAGCGTATAGACAGGCTGTTTTAACGGGTTGGAAAGAGGTTGAAGACGCGCTTTTACAGTCATCCAGTTTTAAACAGCAACAATCTGAACAAGCTCAACTATTTAAACTTGCTTTAGAAAATGAACAAGTTGTAACTCGACGCTATAACGCTGGCTTAGTCAGTTATTTAGAAGTGGTCACAGCACAGAATTTAACCTTACAGGCGGAACAGGCAACTTTACAGCTCAAGCAGTTGCAGTTAAAAAATACAGCCCAACTGATTGCAGCCTTAGGTGGAAATATCAGTTGAAGGAGAGCTTAGATGGAATGGAAATTAAATTTCGCTATTTTATCAACAGAAAATTCAAATATTGTGCCAAAAAGTATGATGTTAACTAGCACTCCTTTTATTTATTGTCATAAAGCCGCTAGGAAAACTGACAACAAAAAAATTAAAAGTATGAAGTTTAGAATGTTCATTGAGCAATATAATAAATCTAATTGGAGATATTTACTGAATTTAAAGGAGATTTTTACTGGGAATACTTTATGCAAATAATTTATGAAAGATCTTTGCTAAATAAGTAGATATCTAATTTTATGAAGCCTCTTTTAACAGTGATTTAATATTAATTCAGCAGTGCGGGGAAGTCATTCAAATATCTTCCCTACACTTAATACAATACTATTTAATTCGTCTAATCAGTATAAATGCAAACAACGGCGCAATTGCAAATAGTGCAAATAGCCATAAGGCTGCTTGACGAGCGCCGTCAATACCGCCAGGAGCAGTAATACCTGCATTATTGACGATGATGCCTGCAATTGCAGTTGCTAAAGCCATCGCAAACAGTTGAATGGTCACAACAGATGAAGATGCAAGGTTCTCTTCACCTTTATTTGCTGTATTGAATACATGTATCGCTAGATGCGGCCAGCAAAGTCCAATTCCTAGTCCGACAGAGATCAATGCGATGACAAATAAAATAATAAGTCCATCAGCATGTAATAAATTTGGCATAGGAATAAAGAGTGCCAAAGCTACCAAAGCCACAATAATCATCAATGGTGAATAGCGAAAAATTTTTGTTACTTGAGTGGGTGTCTTATTGGCGGTAATAAAAGCACCTAAAGTCCATCCTCCTGCCATAATCGCTGTCAAATATCCTGCCATTAATGGTGTGGTTTGCTGAATCATTTGTAAAAAATAAGGTAGATAAACTTCGGTTGTAAGTCCCGCAATCATCAGAATCATCACTACAAAGATTAGCCCGATTGGATGTTTGATCGTATAAGCACCTGTGGGCATTAGCTTAGTGGTACTTTTTGCATCAATCTTGGCGATTGCAACAATACATAAAATTACAGCTAAAATACCTACAATATTGAGCCACAGATGATGGGTTAAGCTCATTAAACTGAGTAATCCAATACTCAATACTAGAAAGCCAATTTGTGCAAAAGGAATTGCGATTTTCGTTTGACGACGTTCTTGCTGCAAGTTCATTTGACGAATAACAATAACCGAAATGAGTAATGTAATTGGAACAATAGACCAAAATGCCCAACGCCAGTGACCGTATTGCGCAAACAAACCACCAATTGCAGGACCGACCAAGGTTGCGACCCCCCACATCCCTGAGGTAATCCCCATTGCCCTTGACCAGAGTCGTTGTTCGAATACAATTCGGATTAATGCATAACTGAGCGCCAGTAAGATACCACCACCTAAACCCTGTAATACACGACCCACCAAAAGTAAGGGCATATTACTGGCTAAACCACACCAAATTGAACCTAGTGCAAATATCATAAGTCCAAGTAAATAGGCTGAGCGTGGTGTCAATTGCGCTAATATTTGTGCTGCAAGTGCAGAACCAATAATTGAACTAATTATAAATAATGTAGTATTCCAAGCGTAATATTGCATCCCGCCAATATCTTGCACAATACTTGGTAAAATGGTGGTCACAATATAAATATTAATTGCATGTAATGCGACACCGCCAGTTAATGCTAACGTTCGTAATCCATTTTTACCGCTAAGTAACTCGCCCCATGACGCATCTTGCTGGATCTGTTGTTGTTTACTCATGCTTTGCCTATGTTCCGAACTTTAAACAACAAATATTCAAAAAATTATGTTGTACTAAGTATTTAAAAAATCAATTAATCGAAATAAATTTCAAGATACAAGCACTATAAAACCTCAACCTATCTTGAGGTCAAGGTTTTATATTTTAAGTGGGTATTTATTTTAAAATAAATTAGGGCAGTAGCATTTGAATGTATACAGCTTTGTTGGCATAAGGGCATATAAGTTAAAGGTTTCCTACGATGCTCAAATTTAAGTCATAATTTGAGTATGATGTCTAACTAATTTGATTAATTTACTGAGCACGCCTAATAGAGGTAGCCAATATTGAATTCATTAATATCGAAGCAAATTTGCAAAAAATGGTTTCTAAGGTTTAATGAGCAAAAAAGGTGACTGTTACGAGAATGCACCTCACCGTTTTAGAGCTTTTAGGTGAGGAGCTGTTCCGCAAGCAAGAATGAATTCATCATCGTAATTATAGAACTAGGAAAGAAGTGAAAAGTAGATATTATAAAATACATTAAGCTATCAGATAATCAGCAGAAAATACAAAAGGATTGGATTTTAAGGTACCAAATCAAATGGCAGAGGACTTTTACAACTTGGTTGTTTAGAATTTACCAAGTCAAAGCCTCCTATTAATTCCGCACACATCAATACCTTAAAGTATCAAATGACAGTCCTTCGCGATTCGAGTGATTTCAGCAGGTTCTATACTTATTTTATCCCATTTAATCATTTGCTCGATGAGCCAATAAAAATCATTTATTTTAGGTGTTGTAGCGTCTTTAACGAAATTACGAATAATACTTTGAATAGAATAATATTTTTCTACATGCAGACTTTCTGAACATTCAAATCGAATGATATTAAATTCAATTAATAACTGCCAGACCTCATAAAAATCAACCATATTTTTTAACTCATGCTGAGCTTTAATAATTGCTTGAGTAATCGCTTTAAGTGTATTTGGATGCTGAGCCGCCCACTCTTGCGTAAAAGCTAAAACTTTATCTGCAATATCAGGGATGATCTGTTGGCTTGAAATGACGATTTGACTAATACCTGATAATTCACCTTGGGTATTCCAAGGTTCTCCCACACAAAAACCATCAATGAAATGATTAGACATTGCTTCAACCATATACGGTGGTGGGAGTGTGACTAATTTACATTGTTGAGCGGTCTTATAATCTGCAAGAGCTAGCCATTGTCGTAAACAATAATGATGTATAGATTGTTTAAAAACATTTGCTAAACGTATGGTTTGCCCATTTTTTATGGCTAGAACCACTTTTTGAGCAGATTGTTCAGCAGAGTCGTGATGAGAAATATCTAATTGATGACAAAGTTTCTGGCTGAGTGAAATAAAAGCACGATTTTGGCTCAGGACAAGATTGGTTTGAAGTGGAATACCGAGTTGGTCTTCGCTTAAAGCCGCAGCAGGGAGCATTGCAGACAAGCAATGTGCAACATCTAATACTCCAAAAGCTAAGCGATCTCTTAAACTTGCCCATGAGGTTTCTTTAACTAAATCGACTTCTAAGCCCAACTCATCAAAAAAACCACGCTGCTTTGCCCATAATATTGCAATACAGTCGAGTAAGGGAATATAACCGATTTGGATTTTGGTTTTTTCTAAATCTGTCATGATTTAATCCTTCAACTGATTGTGTAAAAGTTGCTGAGCATCTAATAAGCGGCGTGCCATTTCTCCAATGGTAATACGATGGCTCATTGCATTTTTTCGTAATAATTGAAAGGCTAGATCTTCTGTCAGATGGTGGAGTTGCATGAGTAAAACTTTCGCTTTTTCAACGTCTTTTCGATCAGATAATTTATTTTTACTCTCTGTTAAATCCTTTAATAATTTTTTATGTATTTTAAACTGCTCAATTGATATTTCTAAAATACTTTCTAATTTTGTGGGGTCGATACCATCGACAATATAAGCAGTGACACCTGCTTGTATAGCATTTTTAATTGTATCTTTGTGACTATTTTTCGTAAATAAAACGGTGGGCAAATCAAATTGGCTAACACAGTTTTCGATAATGTCTCGATGTGGATGATCCATATCTAACAAAATTACATCTGCATTTAATTGTTGAAGGTGGAACATATTCAAATGATCAATGATCAGGCATGCTACGACCTCGAAATCATGTTCGATTAGTGATTTTTTGATGTATTCGGCTCGATCGAGGTCATCATCAATCAAGGCTATTTTGAGTCTTGGCATTGGAAAATGGCTGAAACCTAAAATATTTATCTCATAAAGTAAGCAAATAAGATGCCAGTCATGCTATTTCCTATAAGTTGCATGAATTTATTTTTGGTTAATGAGTCATTGGTCATGTATTTTAATGATGAAAATAAAAACAGAGTGCTTAATATTAAAATTACAAGTATTTAAATCGATTAAAAATAAGGACTTATAGTATGTTCGTCATCATGATGCACTCGAATAGCGCAAAATGTACATTAACAAAGCATTTTAAAATTTAGCGCAATTATCATTCAGATTATTTGATTCACTGTAAAAATGTATAACAATAGAATGAAATAAATTAAATGTATTAAAATCAATTGGATATATTTTAGTTTAAAAAATTGGCATGCTAAGTGCATAATCCATCCTGAGTCAAAGACGACTCTAAAAAATTTGTAAGACGGCCAACGACGTCCGCTCTGATCGCTCTGTGAATGCAATATTTGCACCGCAGAAAACCCATACGTTCAGTTCAGGTAGGAGAAGGTTATGTCTTCAAATTTAGATGCTAAGAAAGCAACAAAAATAAGTCTTTTTACTTTTAACAGCGCAGCGATGCGAGCCTTCCATATGAGTTGGCTCGCTTTTTTTGTCTGTTTCTTTGCATGGTTTGCCTGTGCGCCGCTCATGCCTGTCATTGCAGGTGAATTCCATCTCAGCAAAGATCAAATCGCCAACATTAATATTGCTGCCGTTGCTATCACTATTTTGGTTCGTCTGATTGTTGGCCCACTTTGTGATAAATACGGGCCACGTAAAACCTATACCGCACTATTAATCATCGGCAGTATTCCAGTGTTTGGTGTGGCATCTGCCAACAGTTATGAATCCTTCTTATTTTTCCGCTTACTCATTGGTGCAATTGGTGCCAGTTTTGTGATCACGCAATATCACACCAGTATTATGTTTGCACCGAATGTCGTGGGAACAGCAAATGCAACCACAGCAGGTTGGGGAAATGCAGGTGGTGGTGCGACACAGGCTTTAATGCCCTTAATGTTAGCGGCTTTAGTGATGTTTGGTGTTGAACAAACCATGGGTTGGAGAATTGCGCTGATTGTGCCGGGCGTATTGATGCTGATTGTTGGTGTGATGTATTGGAAATTTACGCAAGATTGCCCACAAGGTGATTTTAAAGAATTACGTGCACAAGGTATTCAAGTCGGCAGTGATAAAAAAGGTGGCATTGCGATTTTAATGCACGCTGCACGTAACTACCGTGTTTGGATTCTTTTCGGAGCGTATGCGGCATGTTTTGGTATTGAAATTTTTATTCATAACATTATTGCTCTGTACTACGTCGATAATTTTCAGTTTGGTTTAAAAGAAGCAGGCTTGGCAGCAGGGATTTTCGGTTTACTTGCTTTATTTGCCCGTGCTTTAGGTGGCATTGTTTCAGATAAAGTGGCAACAAAAAAAGGCTTGGATGGTCGTACCAAAGTACTTTTCCTGATGATCTTGATGGAAGGCGTATTTTTGGTGGTCTTTTCTCAAATGAATACTGCGGTTTTTGCCATCCTCGCAATGACAGTATTTGCTTTATTCACTCACATGGCATGTGGCGCAACTTATGCACTCGTACCTTTCATAGACCGTGATGCTTTAGGTGGTGTGGCAGGCATTATTGGTGCAGGCGGAAACGTCGGTGCAGTGGCAGCAGGTTTCTTACTGAAAGGTATGCTTGATATTCAAACGACACTGATGGTGTTGGGTGGTTTGGTGGTGATCGCTGCAAGTTGTGTCTTGATGATTCGTTTCTCGGTTGAACATAAAGAAAAAGAACAAAAATTGTTTGAAGCCGCTGTTCTTGAGCGCCACGATCTTGAACAAAGCCTTGCACAAAGCACTAAACAAAATCACGCAGCTTAATCGCAAAAGAATAAGAAGATTTGAGGAGAATTGAAATGAAATTAGTCATGATTGGTCACGGCATGGTGGGTCACAAATTTATCGAATCGGTGCTTGAGCACGCAGGCGATGAAGTGGAAATCACCATCCTTGCAGAAGAATCTCGTTTAGCCTATGACCGTGTGCATTTAACTGAATATTTCTCAGGAAAATCTGTCAAAGATTTAACCTTATGCCGTAGTGATTTTGCAGATGCTTATGGAATAGATTTGCGTTTAAGTACCAAAGCGGTTGCCATTGATCGTATTAATAAAAGCATTACGACAAATCATGGTGATGTGATTGCCTATGATAAATTGATCTTAGCAACAGGTTCTTATGCTTTTGTTCCACCGATTCCGGGCAATGAACGTAAAAATTGTTTTGTGTATCGGACAATTGATGACCTTGATGCCATTCGTGCTGCAAGTTTAAATGCTAAAACAGGTGTGGTCATCGGTGGTGGTTTGCTTGGATTAGAAGCAGCCAAAGCATTAAGAGATTTAGATTTAGACACCCATGTGGTGGAATTTGCGCCCCGTTTAATGGCGGTACAAATTGATGATTTGGGCGGTAAAGTTTTACGTTCAAAAATTGAAAATTTAGGCGTGAAAGTCCATACCCAAAAAGCAACATCATCCATTGAAGAGGGTACATCAACTACACATGTGATGAAGTTTGGTGATGGTTCAGAGCTTGAAACAGACATCATTCTCTTCTCCGCAGGCATTCGCCCACGTGATGAATTGGCGCGTCAAAGTGGTTTGAACATGGGCGAGCGTGGCGGAATCAGTATTAATGATTATTGCCAAACCTCAGATGAAGACATTTACGCCATTGGTGAATGTGCATTATGGCAAAATAAAATTTATGGTTTGGTTGCACCTGGCTATGACATGGCACGTATTGCAGCCAAGCACGTGATGTCACAAACAAGCACTGCATTTTTAGGTGCAGACATGAGCACCAAGCTGAAACTAATGGGTGTTGATGTGGCATCAGTCGGTGATGCACACGCTATGACACCGAATGCACTCAGTTATTTCTATGCAGATGAAGACGCCATGATTTATAAAAAAATCGTGGTGAATGCTGAAAAAACTAAACTTTTGGGTGCTGTATTGGTTGGTTGTGCCAAAGAATATAACGAACTTTTGCAAATGATGCTGAATGGTTTGGCTGTTCCAGAAAGCCCTGAAAGTTTGATTATGCCGGGTTATGCCAATGCACCATCTAAAAGTGGGGGCAGTGGTGTCGATTTACTGCCTGACAGTGCAACCATTTGTTCATGTAATAACGTGTCTAAAGCAGATATTTGTTCGGCAATTGCAGAGGGTTCAACCTCATTGGGTGCACTAAAAAAATGCACCAAAGCCGCAACGGCGTGCGGCGGTTGTTCAGCCTTGGTGACACAGGTTTTAAAATCTGAATTACAGCGTCAGGGTGTGACGGTTAATAATCATCTATGTGAGCATTTTGCCTATTCACGTCAAGAGCTGTATCACTTGGTGCGAGTCAATGAAATTAAAACCTTTGATGATTTAATCCATCAACATGGGCATGGTTTAGGTTGTGATATTTGTAAACCAACGGTGGCGAATATTTTAGCATCCTGTTGGAACGATTTTGTTTTAAAACCCACTCATGCAGGTTTACAGGACAGTAATGATTATTACTTGGGGAACATTCAAAAAGATGGTTCTTATTCGGTTGTGCCACGTATGGCAGGTGGAGAAGTCACGCCAGATGGCTTAATTGCAGTGGGTCAAATTGCCAAAGAATATGGTTTATACACCAAACTGACTGGTGGACAGCGCGTCGATATGTTTGGTGCACAAGTACATCAACTACCTGAAATTTGGGAAAAACTCATCAATGCAGGTTTTGAGTCAGGTCATGCCTATGGCAAATCATTGCGTACCGTTAAATCCTGTGTCGGCAGTTCATGGTGTCGTTATGGGGTAGATGATTCTGTCGGCTTAGCGATTTTTTTAGAGAATCGTTATAAGGGGTTACGTTCACCGCATAAACTTAAAATGGCGGTTTCAGGCTGTACCCGTGAGTGTGCTGAAGCACAAAGTAAAGATGTCGGTGTGATTGCTACAGAACGAGGTTGGAATTTATACGTCTGTGGTAATGGTGGGATGAAACCTCGTCATGCAGAATTATTGGCTTCCGACTTGGATACAGAAACTTTAATTCGCTATATCGACCGTTTCTTTATGTTTTATGTGCAAACCGCAGACCGTTTACAACGAACTTCAGTATGGCGTGACAACATGGAAGGGGGCTTGGATTATCTAAAAGCCGTCGTGATTGATGATTCTTTAGACATGGCGGATGAATTGGAACGCCGTATGTCGCACGTGGTTGGTACTTATCAGGATGAATGGCGTACTGCAATTGAATACCCTGAAGTGCGTAAACGCTTTATTACCTTTATTAATGCAAAAGCTGAACAGCAAAATGATCCACATATTCAGTTTGCCTCTGAACGTGGGCAAATCCGCCCAAAAACCACAGCAGAACGTGATGTGAGCCGTATTGCGATGGTTGAAGCTTAAGCGGTTGAAAGCTTAAGTATTTGCACTGAATAAGATCAAGGAGAATTTGCATGACTATTTTAAAAAGCGTTAATAAAACTGATGAGATGGAATGGGTTGAAGTGTGTCAACTTGCCGATATCACGCCAAATACAGGTGTGGGTGCAATCATCCATCAACAACAAATTGCATTGTTCCGTGTCGGGAATGAAAAACGGGTCTATGCCTTAAGCAATCAAGATCCATTCAGTCAGGCTTTTGTGATGTCACGGGGGATTGTAGGGGATCTACAGGGCGAACGTGTGGTCGCATCCCCTATTTATAAACAACATTTCAGCCTTGCAACAGGGCGTTGCTTAGAAGATAAAGAACAAAAACTCCTAGTTTTTCCAAGCAAGATTGAAAATGGTTGTGTTTTTGTCTGCCCGACAGCACAAAAAACCTATATTACCAACAATGCATCTTCACAGGAAAAAACCAAACTTGTTTTGGTTGGTAATGGTTTGGCAGGTATGCGTTGCTTGGAAGATTTATTAGATATGGCACCTGATCGCTATGATATTACCGTGATTGGTGAAGAACCATGGGGTAATTATAACCGCATTATGTTGTCACCTGTTTTGTCAGGTGAAAAAACCATTGAAGATATTATGCTGCATTCACATGCATGGTATCAGTCAAAAAATATTACATTTATTGCAGATAATGCTGCTGTGAAAATTGATCGGTCACGCAAACAGATTCATACACAAAACGGCCAGATTGTGGATTATGACCGTTTGATTTTAGCCACAGGTTCAAAACCATTTATTCCTCCCATCGCTGGTTCCGAGTTAAAAGGCGTGATTAGCTTCCGTGATATTTATGATGTAAATACCATGCTTGATTATTGTAAAAATAAGAAAAATGCTGTGGTGATTGGTGGTGGGTTACTGGGACTTGAAGCTGCGTATGGTTTAAAACAACGTGGCATGAATGTGACTGTTTTGCACTTGATGGATCGGATTATGGAGCGTCAGCTTGATAGTAAAGCCAGTGTAATGCTGCGTTATAGTATTGAACAAAAAGGCATCACGATTATTACGGATGCAAATACCTCAGAACTTATCGGACAAGATGGTCACATTGCTCAAGTTCAACTCAAAGATGGAACAATTTTAGATGCTGATTTGGTGGTCTTTGCTGTCGGAATTCGTCCAAATATGGCATTGGCACAAAGTGCGGGATTACGCTGTAATCGTGGTGTGATAGTAAATGACACCATGCAAACGTTTGACCCTAGTATTTATGCTGTGGGTGAGTGTATCGAACATCGAAATCAAACTTTTGGATTGGTTGAACCATTGTGGGGACAAGCCTTCATTTGTGCTACCCATTTAGCCGAACATGGTAGTTTAACTTTTAAAGCGCCAACTGTACCAACACAGTTAAAAGTCAGTGGTTGTGATGTATTTTCTGCAGGTCGAATTGATTTAGAAAATAGCGAGCCGAAAGAAGACTATGAAGACATTATTTTAAATGATGAAAAACGCCAAATTTATAAACGCATTATCATTCAAAAAGACAAAATAATTGGTGCTGTGTTGTTTGGTGACACCGAAGACGGTGCTTGGTATGCAGAATTGATTGCAGATCAAAGCTCAATTTCAAGTATTCGCAATAAATTACTGTTTGGTCGAGATTTTGCATTAAAACAAGCAGGGTGATGAGAACCTCCCCCCTAATCCCTCTTAAAAGGAGGGGAGTTAAAAAAGCAATTTAGATTAAGGAGCATCCATGAAGAGTATCCCTATGATGGAACTGCACGGCTCCACAGAAAGTCATACTGACAATAATATTAAAACCACAGATTCTACGTGCCCATACTGTGGTGTGGGTTGTGGCGTGACGGCTACGGTACAAACGGGGATTTTGGGGCAAAAAGTCACGGTCACAGGGAATATTCATCATCCTGCTAATTTTGGAAAATTGTGTATTAAAGGCAGTAATTTAGCCGATACGCTTGGTTTGGAAAGTCGTGTTTTACAGCCGATGCTTGGACGTAAGGCACAACGTGAAATAAGTGATTGGGATACAGTCACTACAAAAATTGCAGAGAAATTTCAGCATTGTATTGATCAGTATGGGCATGAAAGTGTTGCTTTTTATGTGTCGGGGCAATTATTGACTGAAGATTATTATGTGGCTAATAAATTCGTCAAAGGTTATTTGGGAACTGGCAATATCGACACCAATTCTCGTCTGTGTATGTCTTCTGCTGTCGCAGCACATAAACGTGCTTTCGGGGAAGATATTGTCCCTGCAAGTTATGAAGATTTTGAACATACCGATATGGTGGTATTGGTTGGTTCAAACACAGCTTGGTGTCATCCAGTTTTATATCAACGGATTATGAGAGCCAAAGAAGAACGCGATCTTTTTGTTGTGGTCATTGACCCTCGTTTTACTGCGACGTGTGAAGCAGCGGATTTACATCTTCCAATTCTGATTGGGCAAGATGTTGCATTGTTTAATGGTCTATTGCAATATTTGCATCAAAATGGCGCAGTCGATGCCGATTTTATCGCAGCACATACCCAAGGTTTAACAGCGGCTTTGGACAGTAGCTACAGTGAATCCTCCATTTATGACGTGGCACAAAAAACAGGAATTTCTCTCGAAAAATTAGAATTGTTTTATCAAAAGTTTACTCAGACTGAAAAAATTATGACTTTATTTTCGATGGGGGTTAATCAATCTTCACAAGGCGTAAATAAAGCCAACAGTATTATCAACTGTCATCTGTTAACAGGGAAAATTGGCAAACTTGGTGCTGCACCATTTTCAATGACAGGACAGCCAAATGCGATGGGTGGTCGTGAGGTTGGCGGGCTTGCCAATATGTTGGCGGTGCATATGGAGATTGAAAATCCTAAACATCAACAATTGGTTCAGGAATTTTGGAAGAGTCCATACATTGCACAAAAAGCAGGCTTAAAGGCAGTTGATTTATTTGAAGCTGTCGAAGCAGGTGAAATTAAAGCGATTTGGATTATGGCGACCAATCCTGTAGTCAGTTTACCGAACGCTGATCAAGTAAAGCGTGCTTTAGAAAAGTGTGAGTTTGTGGTGGTGTCTGATATTTGTGCAGAAACAGATACGACACAATATGCAGATGTGCTTTTACCTGCACTGGCATGGGGCGAAAAAGAAGGTACTGTAACCAATTCTGAACGACGTATTTCTCGTCAAAATGCTTTTTTAGATGCACCTGAGCAAACTAAGCCAGATTGGTGGGCAATTGCACAAGTGGCAAAAAAAATGGGTTTTGATGGCTTTGATTTCACCAGTAGTCATGACATTTTTAAAGAACATGCACAATTATCGGCGTATCAAAATGTAGAACTGACCAACAGAACGGATGAAACTATTTTTCGTTATTTTAATTTAAAAGGATTAACAAATTTAAGCATCACTGATTATCAAAATTTAGCACCGATTCAATGGCCTGTATGGTCAAGTGAGCAAAATGAACATGAAGTCGCCCGTTTGTATAGTGATGGAAATTTTAGTCATGCAGATGGAAAGGCAAGATTTATTGCTACTCCAGTGATTCACCCCGTGCATCAAGCGAGTCGTGAATATCCACTTATATTGAATACAGGTCGAATTCGTGATCAGTGGCATACCATGACTCGTACAGGTCTTTCTGCCAATTTAAGTACGCATAAAGCCGAGCCATATTGCGAGGTTCATCCTCAAGATGCTTTGAAATTTGGTTTAAAAGATACTGAATTGGTTGAAGTGAAGTCAGCATGGGGAAGTTGTGTTTTACGCGCAGCATTCAGTGATAAAATTCGTCGTGGACAAATTTTTGCACCCATTCATTGGACAGAGCAAACAGCTTCCGATGCCAGAATTGGTAAAGTAGTTAATCCTGTAGTCGATGCTATTTCAGGTGAACCTGAATTTAAACATACCCCCGTTATTATTCAGCCTTTTTTTACGCAGTGGCAGGGGGTATTGTTCGTGCGCCAAGGTTTTGAACATCATATTGAAAAAGCAGCGCGTGATATGGTGTGGTGGACAAAAATTACCACGGCTAAAGCAACTCGTTATGAATTGGCTGATCGCCGAAAAATGTCAATAACGACACAGCATTTAAAAGAAATGCTCGCGTTTGATGATGAAGGTTTTGAATGGCTGAATGTAGAAGATCCATCTGCATATATCAGTCATAGTATTGTTTTAAAAGATGGAATTCTTATCGCAAGTCTATATATTGCACCAAAAGCATTATTGCCTGATCGGGACTGGGTTGCCAGTTTGTTTAAGCGAGAACGCTTAAGTGCAATGCATCGTAAAGCCTTATTGGCAGGGCAGCCGATGTCTATGGTGAATAGTGAAGGTGCATTGGTCTGTAGTTGCTTTAAAGTGGGTAAAAATCGAATTATTAAAACCATTAGAACTAAAAATATTACAGATGAAAAACAAGTCACTGCTTGTTTAAAAGCTGGTGGGAATTGTGGTTCTTGTTTACCTGAAATTCGTGGCTTGATTAAAACTTGTCAAATGGAGCTGATGGAATGAACGTAAAAGATTTGCAACATTGTATTTATCCGGCAACAGATTTGGTCATACTCGCGGGTGGACAAGCGCGTAGAATGAATGGCATAAATAAATTATTACAGAAATTTGATGATGAAATTCAATTAATAAAGATTCATCATCAATTAAAAAATAATGTGTCACAAGTGTGGGTCAATAGTCATCGTGATGATTCGATTTATCAAAAAATCATTCCAAGTCTTCATTGTTATCAAGATGATGAAAATGGATTTCTAGGACCATTAATGGGCATGAAAAGCGCTTGGTCGTATGTACAATCTGATTATGTATTGTTTGTTCCTTGTGATGTGACCTATATACCTTTACATGTAGTAGCAAAATTACACCAAGCACTGGCTAAAAATCCAATTTCAGAAGTGGCATATGTTGTCATTAATCAAACAGCTTTATACCCATTTTGTTTATTAAAGCGTAGCAGCTTACCCACGTTATTAGATCAACTTGGGCAAAAACAGCGCAGTTTAAAACAGTGTTTTAAATATTTGCATGCTCAAGTGGCATGTTTTAAAAATAATGCACTTTTTTTTCACAGTATTAATTCATTGGATGAGTTACAGCAGTATCAACAACTGAAATTTCTACATTAATTCAGAAAAATTTCTACTTTGGCACAAAGTTGGAACACTTATTGCAATTAAATATAAACAAGCAATAAGGACAGATTGGGTCGTTTTAAATTGCAGTATAGATATAGTGCAAAATTAAAACACCCAAATAGGTGAGTGCTCAGAATGAATGCGATGATTCCGTGGGAAACACAAGCCGTATTTGCTGATCAATTTGGTCGTCAGAAGCGCAAACTTAGAATTTCAGTGACTGATCGCTGTAATTTTAAGTGTGTCTATTGCATGCCTGAGCACCCTGAATGGGCAAAAAAACATAATTTACTGAGTTTTGAAGAGCTCTATCTGTTTTGCTTTCTTATGGTGCAACAAGGTATAGAACATATCCGTATTACAGGCGGTGAGCCATTAATGCGTCAAGGTGTAGTGCATTTTATAGAGCAATTACAACAACTCAAAAAAAATGGTCTAAAGCGCATTTCAATGACCACCAATGCACATTATTTAAAAAAATACGCAGAACCACTGAAAAAAGCGGGCTTGGATGATCTTAACATCAGTTTAGATAGTTTGGATATTGAACAGTTTAAACAACTAACTCAAAAAGATTTAGCCCCAGTATTTGCTGGAATTCAGGCGGCACAAGCTGTTGGATTACCGATTAAAATCAATACGGTTTTAATAAAAGGTATGAATGATGATCAAATTATACCCTTAGCGAAATGGTCAATTCAGCACAATATTATTTTACGTTTTATCGAGTTCATGCCACTCGATGGTGATCAAAAATGGTCTGTAGATGATGTGGTAAGTGAACAGCAAATTTTAAATGTTTTAGCAGCAGAGTTTGATTTAAAAATACATCAATCTATCGGATCTTCTGCAGAACCTGCAAGGCAATATTTAATCAATAATCATCCAATCGGTATTATTTCAACTATAAGCCATTCATTTTGTAGTGATTGTGATCGAATTCGTTTAACGGCACAGGGCGAATTGTATAACTGTTTGTTTGCACCAAAAGGCTTAGCGCTGAAAACAGAAATTAAAGCGCTATTGTCAGCTTCACGACAAATTGCATTATCAACCGTTAAAAAAATGCCTGAAAGCACCTCTGAGAATTTAGCATTATTGCAAAAAATTGGTGCTTATATTTGGAAAAAAGAACAAGGTTATGATGCTATTCAAGCCCGAACAGCGCAGCAGCAGGCATCCCGAAAAATCAGTATGCATATGCTTGGAGGTTAAAGATGTCAAATATTCAAATTAAAATTGAAGCCTTTGGTGCAATTGAACGGCAATTACCGAGTGATTTAATCCTACAGTGTGATCCTTCAAGCTGCATTGCAGATGTTTTAGCACAAGTGGAACTGTTATATCCACATACACAAAAAATGCTTGAACGCTGTGCCTGCGCTATTGGTGAAGATATTGTGTCACGGCAAACGCTACTTAATCATGACACTACCCTTGTCATGCTGTCACCTGTTGCAGGAGGTTGATCATGCAAGCACTGAAACATTTTGCACGGATTCAGACCCACACATTTACACAGGATATTTTTGATGGCATTCAACATTTTCCTGAGTGTGGGGGCATTGGCGTATTTATTGGCACGGTGCGTAATCATCATGAAGGTAAAGCGGTACAAGCCTTAAAATATACGGCTTATGCACTTGTAGCGGAAAAAATGATTCGTCAGATTGAACAAGATATTCAGGGTAAATACGCCGTGTCTTATGTACGGGTTATCCACAGAATTGGTGCTTTAGATATTGGTGAAACAGCGATTATTGCAATTGCTTATTCAGCTCATCGCCGTGAAGCGTTTCAAGCATGTGAAGAAGCCGTAGAGCGCGTTAAACATGAAGTACCCGTGTGGAAAGAAGAGTTTTATACAGATGGAAGTAGTCAATATGTAGAAGGATGTTGTATCCGAAAGGATATAGATCATGAGCATAGTCACAAGCAATATGACTCGATGCACTCACATCAGCAGAATGATCAATGTCATCCATACCATCAACATGAATAATATTAATTTTAAGCACCCTTATTCACCATATAAAATTGCAACAAGGAAACTGTTATGAAAAATGTGGGTATGAAAGCTGAAAGTTATCGGACAGCGATTGCATCGGGTATTTTGCAAGCACCACCACATTGTATTGAACTTCTTCGTACAGGTAATACTGAGAAAGGAGATGCACTTAAAACAGCAAGAATTGCAGGAATTTTAGCTGCAAAACGTACCGATGAACTCATTCCATTGTGTCATCCATTACCCATTTATCGTGCAGATGTTGATTTTGAGTTGTTTGAAAATTATGTAAAAATTATTGCTACTGTGGAAACGATAGGCCCAACGGGCGTTGAAATGGAGGCATTGACAGCAGTCAGCCTTGCAGGTCTAACTCTCTATGACATGCTGAAACCACATTGTGAGCCTGAAGATTTAAGTTTAGATCAGTGTAAATTAGACAAGAAAAAAGGCGGTAAGTCGCATTTTACTCGTGCATTGAAAGAGCCCTTACCCGCATCCATTATTGTATTGTCGGATACGGTAGCAGCAGGTAAAAAGGCTGATACAGCAGGGAAAAATGTACTGAATATTTTAAAAGAAGGGAATTTTAGTCATATTGCTTATCAAGTGATTCCAGATAGTCCTGAGCAATTATTAGCACTCATTGAACAGCAAAAAAATCAATATCCACTCATTTTAACGGTCGGTGGCACTGGTTTAGGGCCGAAAGATTTAACCATTGAAACGATTCAGCCTTTACTGAAACGTGAAATTCCTGGGTTGATGGAAGCATCACGTAGTTTTGGACAAAAACGTACGCCTTATGCTGCGCTTAGCCGTGGTGTGGCAGGTTATATTGATCATAGTTTAGTGATTACTTTGCCTGGCAGCCGTCAGGGCGCACAAGAATCTTTGATTGCAATTTTACCTGCACTGATTCACCTTTTCGATGTGCAAAAAAACATACCACATCAAGGTGGTTATCAATGAATCAAAAGCCAATTATTGAAATAGACAAAAACAATTTAGCTGTTGAAATATTAGAGAGTAAAACAAGTACAGGCTGTGGTGCTGAATCAGGTTTGATTTCTATTGATCAGGCTTTATCTCTAATTTTAGAAAAAACTCAGCGATTGGCAGTTGAAAGTATTGCTCTTAATACTGCATTAAATCGATATTTGGCTGATGATATTTTTTCAGAAATACAATTACCATTGTTTTCACAAAGTGCGGTGGATGGTTATGCATTGAATTCAGTTGATAACATTGACTCTCATACTCATTTTTCGTTGATCGGAGAAATTCGTGCTGGACAAAATGCTGAATTGACATTGCAAGCAGGACAAGCCGTTCGAATTTTTACAGGTGCTCCAATTCCGAAAGGCACAACCACAGTTGCGCGACAGGAAATTGTTCAGATTATAAATAATGAATGTATTGAAATTACAGAAATTTTAACAGCACATGTTGATATTCGGGATGAAGGCGAAGAAGTTACAGTTGGGCAATTATTAGCAGAAAAAGGACAAAGACTTTCTATAGGTGCAATTGCTTTGCTTAGTATGGCTGGTGTGCAAAGAGTGAGCGTTTACCAATATCCAAAAGTTGCAGTGGTGATTACAGGTGACGAAGTTGCAAAAAGTATTGAAGATTTCCAATCAGGAAAAATTTTCGATGCCAATGGACCATTAATTCAAGCATGGTTTCAACAGCAAAACCAAAGTATTGATATTTTTCATATAGAGGATAATGCTCAAACTGTTAAAAGCTTATTGCATGACTTAAGCCAAAAATATGATTTTATTTTAACCACTGGTGGAGTGTCTGTTGGTGATTATGATTTTATACGTCCTGTGGCTTTAGATTTAGGTTTTCAGCAAATTTTTTGGAAAGTAAAACAGAAACCGGGTAAGCCGATGTTATTTGCTGAATTGAAACGTGAAGATCTGTCATTTTGCTATTTATTAGGATTACCAGGGAATCCTGCTGCAGTATATGTCGGCATGCAAATCTATATGCAAACTGTTTTAAATGTTTTACAAGGGCATGCATATTTTCCAAATAGCTTTAAAGCAGAGTTGACGCATAGTTTAAAAGTCGATGCAAGGGAGCGTATTTTACGCATGCGTGTTGGCTTTGATCAGGCAACTTTAAAAGTCGGTAGCTTGTCAAAACAGCAATCACACATGCTGAGTAATTTAATGCAAGCCAATTGTTTAGTGCGGATTCCTGCTGGGAAATCATTGAACGAAGGAGATGTCGTACAAGGATTTTTAATTACTTAATTCACTACATTTAATGGATAGATCGAAATTATTAAAGCTCTTATTCAATAATTTTCTAGTCCAATTCGATGATATTTAAAAAATTGAGGCAACTATGAAAAAAATAATCTTTGCAACAGCACTCTTAAGTGTGTGTAGTCTACTTCAAGCAGAAATAGTCAAAGTTTATGCTGCCGCAAGTTTAACCAATGCAATGAATGACATTGCTAAAATATATCAAAAACAATATCCACAAAAAAATATCGTTGCTGTTTTTGGTGCTTCTTCAGCTTTGGCAAAGCAAGTGGAATCTGGGGCGAGTAGTGACATATTTTTTTCGGCTGATGTTGATTGGATGAATTATCTAATCAATAAAAAAATGATTACAGCAAATAAAACCGAAGCTCTATTGTCGAATCAATTGGTGGCGATAAGTCCGCAAAGTTTAAATATCATATTTAAAGCTGAACCAAGTTTTAATTTTGGATCATCTTTCAAAGGGTATTTATGCACAGGGCAGATGGAGTCTGTTCCTGCGGGAAAATATGCTAAGCAAAGTTTAATTAAATTAAATTGGTTGGATAGCCTCAAAGGACGTATTGTTGGCACAGATGATGTTCGTTCTACTTTAGCATTTGTAGAACGTGGTGAATGTGCAGTTGGAATTGTTTATAAAACGGATGCTTTGATCAGTAAAAAAGTCAAAATTATTGGAATATTTCCTGAAGCTTCACATCATCCTATTATTTATCCTATAGCATTAACCAAGCAGGGTGAGAAAAATCTTGATGCAATACAGTTTGAAAAGTTTATAAAAAGTAGCCCTCAAGCCAAAAGCATATTTCAAAAATATGGCTTTAATATTCAAAAGTAGAATGATGAATGCTCAGTCCTGAAGAAATGAGTGCTTTATATTTATCAGCAAAAGTCGCCAGTTTTGCAACGTTATTTTGTTTACCTTTTGCAATTACACTTGCTTGGTTTTTGGCACGCTATGAATTCAGACTTAAATTTATTGTAGAGGCATTTTTACAATTACCAATGGTGTTACCGCCAGTCGTTTTAGGATATTTATTATTGGTATTATTTGGAAATAATGGTTGGGTTGGAAAATATTTGCATCAAATGGGAATACAACTAGCATTTAATTGGAAAGGTGCAGTTTTGGCATCTATGATTGTGGCTTTTCCATTGATGGTACAACCGATTCGGTTATCTTTCCAATTGATGAATCAGCAATTAGAGCAGATTGCAGGTTCTTTAGGTGCAAGCCCAAGTCAGATTTTTCTAAGTATAAATTTACCTTTAGCCCTCCCTGGGATATTGATTGGCAGTATTTTATGTTTTAGTCGAAGTTTGGGTGAGTTTGGGGCCACAATTACTTTTGTGGGAAATATTCCAGATGAAACACGCACCATACCTATTGCGATTTATTCTTATTTACAGCAACCAGATGGTGATGTCATGGCGATGCGTTTGGTCACTTTGTCATTAATTTTGGCTTTTTCTGCTCTCATTGTGAATTATTTTATCTTGCAAAAATATCAAAAAAAATTAACCGGATAAGCTGATGCTACGTTGCGATTTTGAATATCAGGTCAAAGATTTTCAGTTGAATATACAATTTGAAATGCAACACCAATTATTGGGCATTGTGGGAGCATCGGGCAATGGTAAAAGTACGTTATTAAAAAATATTGTAGGTTTATTAAATCCAGCCCATGGTTTGATTCAGCTTAATGAACAGATCTTATTTGACGATGAACAGAATATTTGTGTACCGATACATCAACGTAAAATTGCGTTGATCTTTCAGAATGGGTTACTGTTTCCACATATGAATGTTCAGCAGAATTTAAGGTATGCAGAAAAGTGGGTTGATCATGCAGATCGTAAATTCAATTTTGATGAAATTGTTGATTTATTAGAGTTAAAGTCTTTAATTTATCGTAAAGCACATCAACTTTCAGGCGGTGAAGCACAACGAGTATCTATTGGGCGTGCATTGCTGTCTTCACCTCAATTATTACTGCTTGATGAGCCATTGACAGGATTAGACAATAAATTAAAGCAACAAATTTTACCTTTTTTGAAAAGATTGAAGCAAGAAATTGAGTTACCTATGATTTATGTGACACATCATCTAGATGAGTTGGTATATTTACAAGCTGAAATATTGTCGTTAGAACAAGGAAAATTAATGGCTGCAACTACTCATTAATAAATGGGTAAAGTTACTGATTTTTTAAGTGTAAAACACATCTTAATTTTTAGAATTATAGAACTATTCAACGGAGATATTTTCACATTCGAATGCACTTTTTGACATACATCGATGAAAACTGTATTGATGATCTGAATGGAAATATTGGCGAATTTAGCGGTATCAGTGATAGTGAATAGCCACTAAAATTCTAGACACATATAACCATCTTTTGATGGGGCTTTTCATAATCTAATGGAGAGCGTTGACCATTAGAACCATGTCTTCGTTTTGAATTATAGAACATCTCAATATATTCAAAGATATCGGATCGTGCTTCAGCTCTGGATGAATATATTTTCTTCTTGATCTTCTCTCACTTTAGTAGTTGAAAGAAGCTCTCGGCAACAGCATTATCATGACATGAGCGGTGTACTGCGCAAGTGGCGACTCATACTACTTTCAAGATTATGATGCTTGAGAAATGTCTGCCATTCATAGCTGGCGTATAGGCTGGCTTGATCAGAATGAATCAAAACTTTATTCTTTGGTTTTCTTCGCCACAGAGCCATCAATAATGCATCTAAAACCAGATCTGTAATCATTCTTGATTTCATAGACCAGCCAACTACAATGCGTGAAAATAAATCAATCACTACCGCAAGATATAACCATCCTTCATGAGTACGAATATAGGTAATATCAGTGACCGATAGATGGTTAGGATGGGCTAAACTGTCGATCTAACGTATTTGCAGCAATGACAGATGGAGTACCTGCATGAGTTCTAGGTTTACGATAGCCGCGCTGTGATTTTAGACCATTCGCCTTCATGAGCCGGTGTACTCGATTAATTCCGAAACTTTCACCAACATCTTTCAAATCACAGTGAATCTTACGATAGCCATAAACTCCACCAGATTCCAGCCAAAACTGTTTAATAAGACCTAAAAGCTATTCTCGTTTCTTAGCAGTCTTACTGTAGGGGTGCTTTAACCATGCGTAATAGCCGCTGTGATGGATATCTAAAGTTGAACACAAACGACGGATCGACCAGATAGGCTGGTTGTCCTGAATAAAGGCGTACCTCATTTGGACTGGCTTGCGAAGTACACCGCGGCCTTTTTTAGAATATCCCTTTCTTCAGTAACTCGTTGCAGTTCTTTTTTTAGCTTTGCTAATTCTACACTCAGATCATTAGACTCTGCTAGATTGGGCTGCTGCGGATCATAACGTTTAATCCAAGTATACAGGCTATCTTTGCTACTGCTCATAAGCACCTCGTTAATTAACCATTTTATCTAACTAAAAGGTGTCTACAAAATTAGTGGCTATTCACTTCGCAGTGAGATTATGAATATCCCCACCTTGAAACTTCAGGTCATAACCATACTTAAAGCGATGTCCATCAGGATAAACGACTTGAGCGAGATTGTTATTACGATCTAAAAAATAGAAATATTGACCAAGTGGTGTGATTAAAACAATTTGAGGCAAACCAAAATTGGTTATTGAATAAGCGAAATTAAGCTGCTGACCTTGTCATTTTTAACATTAACTAAGCGCTGTTGCTGATCATAAGCAAAAGAAAAATTCAGAGTAGGATCATTTTTTTCAATATCTGCGAGAGCAGTAATATTGGTGATGCGTGCTAGATGAGGATCTTTACCACCTAAATATTGAAAGAAATAATCTTGATTGGATTGAGTTTTGTGCCAAACCCATCCAGAACTATCAATTTTCTTTTCAATCCAACCATCGGAAGGATTGAAAGGAAGAGCACGAATAACAAACTGATTATTACCGAGGTTAATCTTATTTTTTTTGAAATTGATACGTTTACCAGATTCAAGACGAATCTGGATAATATCGGGTTGTTCATAAAGTTTAAGATCAAAAGAGCTGTACTAACCATAGCCGAAAGGAGTATTGGCATGACTTTGGCTATTATAAAAACGAGAGAAGGAGTGACCTTTAAAGGAGGGAAGTTCTTTAAAGTTTTCCACAGCTTCAAACTTATTGCCATTGAGAACATTGATAGGGTTACCAACGCCAGTGTCGAGCCCACCACAAGCATAGGTTGGCCCTTCGCTTTGAGTGACGATAGCGAAAGAAGAGTTTGCACCTCATTGGCTAAAGTCCACAACGCCTGCGAAAGAAGAATAAGAGCCACACATCGTATGCAAGTACACTAAGATATGGTGCTACACCCGCTAAGAGCATCCAGTTTATTTTCATTTTGATACATCCCATCAATGGTTTTTCCTATATTTTTAATATTTTTTTAAACCAATTTTAAGAAACCTATTATTTAAGCACAATCTCACCTTTTCGATTCATCGTAACATTGCCTGCGAATTTGTTAGCATTAATAACGTTGCCATAGCCTTTAAAATTTTCAGGTTTAATTTCATTACCTTTTTCGTCGACAATAGAGCTCCACTGATCCATCAAAATAGGAACTTTAAAACCGTTAAAAGTATTGTTGGTAATACGCACACGAGGGGAGTGATCTAATACAATAGCGTAGGCTTGGTCATTCTTTTGAGTGAGGCTAAAAGTGTTGCCGTCGATGACAGTATTAGGAGAAAATTTTACGTATAAAGCTGAAGGAATAGTAGTTTGATTTTCTTCTTGAAAAGGGAAAATTAGAGAAGAATAGTCTACCAAACCAGATTTATTTATTTTATTTAATCCAAGAATTGATTTTATTTTTTCTAAAGAGGTTTTCGAAATTATCAAATTACTTGAAATTTTTGCTTTTGATCCACCTATAATTAAATAATTTTCAATAATAATTTTTGTATTCGAAATACGCCCTCCCCATGAATATAGACTTATTTCTTTACTTTTGATGTTTAAGTTTTCGATAGAGAAATTCTCAAATTTATTTTCGATAGCTTTGTTTTCACATTTATTATAAGTCGCTTTTTTACATTCAAAGTAATTATCTGCATATAAAAAACCGTAATTTAATATTTCAGGATTTCGTGTTTTTTCAATACCAGTATTTCCTCGTTGTTCTCCTATTAAGAAATTTGGCAGAGAATAATAATCATAACCTAAAATAATATCTGTATTAAGAATAATACCATTTCTTATAACACTATCATGTCCTCTAAGCCGTAGCTCGGGACTGTTTTGTTTACTAAAATCCCAAATATGTTTTTTTAAATCTAGTTCTTTATTATCAAATTCTTGTATAGCACCTTCTTGATCTTTTGGACCTTCATAGCCTGAACTGCCTTCAGCGGCTAAAAAGCCAAACCAAGATTTTTTTCTTTTTCTAGGTGCTTGGGCAAAAAAGTCTTGCGTAGCACATATTTTATCTATTTTCGAATTATTTATAATACTTGTGCCACAATTAGGAAAATCCCATTCCATTTCGATTCTTTCCTCTTTACCATAACAACTTGATAGAGAAAAACTCAAAATTATTAACATGTATTTTCGTATTACAAGTCCTTTATTTTGATGGTTGAACTGGTGGCGTGCCATAAACTTTGTAACTAGTATTGTTATAAGCTCCAATCTATGCATATTTATAATTCCTAACTGCATTTATTATTGCAGAGCTTTCGCCATCATGCGAAATATAATTTGAAACCGAAGTTGACCAAATTAAGTTTTTGTATTTCTCCATATCTTTTTTTGTTAATTTTTCAAAAACTCCAATACGATTAGAGATTGCTTGTGGAACTGAATATCCATCTTTACCACTAAAGTAAGCTTTGCCAACTGGATAAATATGTCAAGGTTGAATTAAGTATTATTCTAAGTTATTGTTATTATTTAAAATAAAACACTCCGAAGATGCCGCTGCAATGTCGTTACCCTGAACCCGATGAGTTCAAGGTGGACGTGACGTACACTTAATGGGTTTCCCACTCGAGGTGGGCATACACTCAAAATATACAGAACACATCCATAAGTTTAAGTATCGGCAGGGGAATAGACGTACTGGCGAACATCCCAGAGTTGTATCAAGTATACATAATTAGAAGATTCAGGCAAATCGTGATAGATCAAATTGTAGTAAAAAAACATCCTAAATAGATTTGATCGAACGAAAAAAAAGCGGATTATCTCGCTTTTTCAACATCTTCTAACATATCACCGAGCAGACGTTCGCATTGTGCGTATTCTTGTAACGATTTATTCATTGTTAAAACTTCTTGCATTAACTCTAATGCGACCATAATGACCAATTTATTATGTTCAACATTGGGTGCTTTACGACGGAATTCTTGAAATTTATCGTTTAAAAGCTGACCCGCACGCTCTAAATCAGGTTTTTTTTCTGAAGTCGTTGCTAAGCGAAAAACTTGTTCAATTAAGCGTAATTCAACAGTAACGTGTTCAGACATTGTTAAACTTCCTCATTGGTTTCTGTTGGATGAGCAAGTTGCTGAATTTCTTGCGCATGCTGATCTTGTTCAGTGCCTAAAATAGATAGACGCTGAATAATGGCTTCAACTTTCGCTTTTGCATGTTCATTTTTTTGAATTAAGCGCTCACGTTCATCTTTAAGATTTTTAATATCTTGTAAATGATGACGCTGTTCATTAGCCATTTTTTCTTTCATCACACGTAATTCATTACGCTCAGCCAAAATTTCTTGGAAACGATTTTTTAAATCTGTACAACTTTTCTCCAAACGACCATAACGCTCAGCGAGAGAAGTCGAGTCGGTATTCAGTTGTTGAAATTGATTTTGTAACTGAGTGAGTTGCTCAGTTAGACTTTCAATTTCATCCTGTTTTTGTGTGATGATACTGTTTTTATGACTAATTTGAGCATGAGTTTGCTCTTCACTATTATCTTTTTCTTTTAACAGTGAAGCATTTTCATTTTCAATTTTTTCAATTCGTGTTTTTAAAACACCAATATGCGTCTGTAGACGCTGTAATTGTTCTAACATAACGAGGTCGCACAGATTCGCAATCAAAGGTAATATATACAGAAGTATAGAGATTGGATAAACGAATGCAAGACGATATTTCAGGTTGGACCGATTGGAATCAAAATTTTGATGAGATTGAGGAAATTTCAAGCCCAAGTGAGTTACATGGCTTACTAACAGGTATAGTTTGTGTTACCGAAGCGCCTACGCGTGATGAATGGTTACAAATTTTATCAACACTTGATGTTCCAAAATTAGACGATTCTGCCATCGCAGTACTGTCTGAAGAAGCTGAAGACATTTTTCATGCACTTTCTGAAGATGAATTGGATTATCTTCCAATGTTGCCAGACGATGAACATTCATTATCAGAGCGTGTTAGAGCTCTTGCAGATTGGTGTGAAGGTGTTGTATTAGGATTCGGCTTAGCTTCAGGTCAAATTCGTGCAGAAGAGCGGGAGTTAATTGAAAGCTTGCAAGATGTTGCTTCTGTTGAGTTTGACGAATCTGATAATGATGAAGAGGGTGAGGCGAGTTACCAAGAGTTGTACGAATTTGTACGCTTAATCCCAGTATCATTGTCTATGGGGTGTAAAAAAATTGCTGTAGCTGAAAGTTCTTTGCTCCAAAATTTTCACAGCAAAATGAAACAAGCTTTAGAAAATTCAGAAGGCAATAGTGTAGTGGAAATGTTTACACCGAACCGTCCAAGCTAAGGTTGTTATTTTCAAAAGTGTGCGAATATCCTTTCACTTGAAAAGGGTATTTGCATTAGTAGATTTGTGGTTGTAAGTTAAGATCATCATAAACCGATTCAATGATTTGAAATATAAGCTGAATATAAAATGAAATTAAGCCAAGCCGATTTTCAGGAACGTCGTGACCGCCTCGCAGAGCAAATGGGTCCTAACAGCATTGCTATTATTGCCACCAGTCCTGAAGTGATGCGTAATCGTGATGCAGATTATAAGTTTCGTGCTGACAGTAGTTTTTTCTATTTAACAGGTTTTGCAGAGCCAGAAGCGGTTGTTGTGATTGAAACTGATGAAACGTGTGAATCTTATGTTTATAGCGTGTTTTGTCGTGAACGAAATCGTGACATGGAAATTTGGAATGGTTACCGTGCTGGAATTGATGGTGTTATAGATGATTATGATGCAGATGAGGCCTATGCGATTGATCTGCTTGATGAAGAAATTATTGAAAAACTATTAAATAAACAAAAATTATATTATCGGATTGGACAGCGTGCAGATTTCGATGCACGAGTGAGTGCTTGGATTAAAGAAGCAGATGAACAACAACGTCGTGGTAATGGCGGACCTGCGGAAATTATTCAGTTAGACCGTATTGTCGATGAAATGCGTTTGCATAAATCGACACAAGAAATTGAACTGATGCAAATCGCTTCAAATATCAGTGCAGAAGCACATACCCATGCAATGCAAAAAGTTCGCCCTGACATGATGGAATACGCGCTAGAAGCTGAGTTGGTATATATTTTCGGGCAAAATGGTTGTGTGCCATCTTATAATAGTATTGTCGGTGGCGGTGCAAATGGCTGTATTTTGCATTATGTAGAAAACAATAAACCATTGAAAGATGGTGATTTAGTTCTCATCGACGCAGCTTGTGAATATGAATTTTATGCTTCTGATATTACCCGTACTTTTCCTGTAAATGGAAAGTTTAGTCCTGAACAAAAAGCGTTATATCAAATTATTCTACATGCTCAAATTGCGGCAATTGATTCAATTCAAATTGGTAATTCTTATAAAGAACCGCATCATGTTGCTGTCCGAATCATGGTTCAAGGTTTACTCGATTTAGGCATTATGCAGGGTGATATTGAGCAAATTATTGAATCTGAAAGTTATCGTCAGTTTTATATGCATGGTACAGGGCATTGGTTGGGTATGGATGTGCATGATGTAGGTTCATATAAGCATGGAACAGAATGGCGTACTTATGAGCAGGGTATGGTTGTTACTGTTGAACCGGGGTTATACATCGCACCTGATGATGAAACTGTAGATGTAAAATGGCGCGGTATCGGTATTCGTATTGAAGATGATGTCGTTGCAACAGTAAATGGCCCATTGGTGTTGACGAAGAATGTAGTGAAGTCGATTGAAGACATTGAAGCTTTGATGGCGTAGTTAAATTAAATTTTGTTTTTGAGAAGCCGATCATCTGATCGGCTTTTTGTTTATTTAAAGATAATAGTCGGCGTCATGTTTATTACGAATAGTGCTTCAAATGTTACATGGACGATATTTTAGATATACAAAAATTAATTTACTCTATAAAAATAACTGACACTAGAAAAGAGAAGAATATGAAATTACCTACCGTTATTTTAGTTCATGGGTTTTGGGGTAACTCATTGCATTGGCAGCATGTTATTCCGTTATTAACTCAGCAAAGTATTCAAGTAAAAGCGGTCGAAATACCTTTGACATCCTTAGCTGATGATGTTGAAAGAACAAATAAAATGATTAATCAAATTGATGGTCCTGTATTACTCGTTGGTCATTCGTATGGTGGGGCGGTTATCACAGAAGCTGGAAATAATGAGAAAGTTGTTGGCTTAGTTTATATTGCTGCATTCGCACCTGACAGCACAGAAAGTCCAGGCATGATTACACAACAGCACTTACCCGAAGCAGCAGCTAATCTTGTCCCTGATAGTGATGGTTATTTATGGATTAACCCAGACAAATACCATGAAAGTTTTTGTCAAGATTTAGACCCGACAGAATCTATAGCAATGGCTGTTGCTCAGAAAGCACCTTTAGCAAGTACATTTGGCGATGCAATTGTTAGTCCTGCATGGAAAATAAAACCATCTTGGTATCAAATTTCAAGCGCAGATCGTATGATTAGCCCTGAAAATCAAAGAAAAATGGCCGCAAGATTGAATGCAAAAGAAGTGATTGAAGTTAATGCGAGTCATGCTTCACTTGCTTCAAAGCCAAAAGAGATTGCGGAGTTTATTATTAAAGCAGCCTCATTTTTTGCAAAATAAAACTTTATTGTAAGATAAATCATATGCTTAATTTAAAAGCCGAATCATGTTGATTGGGCTTTTTTATTTTGGAGTTACAAGTGAACTTCACATAAAAAATTTTATGTTAAATAAATGATAAATAGACCCAATCTTAGGGCTTTCAATATAATGCGTGTTATGTTGATTTTGTATCGTTCATTACACGTTTAGAATAGCATTTTTCTTCTTTTTTGTAGTTTTAGGCACGGTTAAAATACTGGCTTTAATATTTGACAAATCGTTCCATAATATCTATTATGCAGCCTCAAGTTACTCCCTATCGGGCTCATCCATGAGTGATGAAAAATCTAATTATCCAGGACGTCCTAGACAGTTTGAAGATAAAGAGATTATCGATGCAGCCGTAGCGGTCTTTAGTACCAACGGTTATGCAGGTACTTCTGCGCAAAATTTATGTGATAGTACCGGTTTAGGTCGAGGAAGTTTATATAACGCTTTTGGTAGTAAACAAGCCTTATATGAACAAGCTTTATTGCGTAGCCATCAACAAACCATGGCAGCACAATTATCCATTCTCACACAGTCAGGACTGATCAAAGATCGATTACGATCCCTTTTACTTTGGGGGATTGCCGAGGATCTTTCACAATCAGAACAGCACGAAGCCATGGTCTTATTCTCAGCTTTGGAAATGGGAGATAAAGATCAGGTCGTTTCAAGCCTGAATCAAGAATATCGACAACGTCTAGAGAATTCTCTCTTCACAGTCTTTGTCGAAGGACAAGTAAATGGGGAATTCAGTACCAAAGTTTCAGCTATTCAAATGGCGCGAGGCTTTTTAGCCGGTTACTACGGTTTACGTGTATTGAACAAAAATATTTCAGATAAAAGTTTTCTGGAAGATGTGGTTAATGGCCTCTTAGCCAACTTGTAACTTCATCACCAGACAAAAGAAATATTATCCTCATGTTTTGTAATGATCGTTAAAGAAATAGGAATGCATTAAACAATGCCATTAGCAGTATATATATTGGGTCTGGCGATTTTTTCAATTGGCACAGCAGAATTGATGGTCGCTGGTATGACAGCCACTTTATCCCATGCATTTGGAATCAGTGTCGGTGAGGTTGGACATTTAATCTCATACTATGCTTTTGGGGTTCTATTCGGTGGGCCAGTGCTCACTTATTTTTTTCTCAAATATAAAGTTCAGTATAGAAAAGTCTTACTGATTCTCTTAGCACTCTATGTGGTAATCCAAGGCTTAAGTGCCTTTACCTCTAGCCATACTATTTTAATCATCATCCGTCTTGTCACGGGTGTTTTGTGTGCGGGGTGTTTGAGCCTTTCACTTGCCATAAGCATGGCTATGGTTCCGAATCATGATCGCCCTCGCGCAGCAGCTATCGTTATTGGTGGCTTTATGATTTCAAATGTGTTTGGAGTCCCTCTTGCGACAATGATTGATCAACAATGGGGTTGGCGTATCACCTTTGGTTTAGTCGCTATTTTGGTATTTATTTGCCTCATCGCTTTAGTACGTCTTTTGCCTGCAGTATCTAGTAGTGGGCAAATCAAAATGGAAGAAGAGATCAGAGCTTTTAAAAATAAAGCCTACTGGAAAGCCTGTGCAACAAGTTGTTTGATTCTAGGTGCAAGCTTTGCAGCATTTAGTTATTTTGTCCCAGTTTTGGTCGATATCACTGGGTTTAGCATGCAAGTCGTACCCTTTATTTTGATGGTATTTGGTTTTTCAAACATCGTGGGTAATATGATTACTGGCCGATTAGCACATAATCACAGCCTTAAAATTATGCTCGTCGGACTAACCATACTCAGTATATCCTTGTTCACTTTTGCAATTTTTGCTGAATATAAAACTGTGGCGATCATCGCAATTATCTTGATTGGATTATCTGGTGTTCCAATGAATCCAGCAATGATGGCGAGAATTGTCAGTGTTGCGCATCCTGGCCCTATGGTCAATGCCGTACACACCTCGGTGATTAACATTGGTTTAGGTGGTGGCTCCTATATTGGTGGCTTAGCAATTATGAATGGTTGCGGCTTACGTTCAGGCTTATGGATTGGTGCAGTATTAGCAGTATTAGCATTGGTTTCAATTCTGCCTTACGTACGTGATCGTCAGCGTGGTTGGGCTTAATCTTATATTGATAGGATTAAAAGCTGAGCACAAAATAAAAAAGCCCAACAGGATGTTGGGCTTTTTTACGTATTTATTGCGTTAGGTATAACTCCTGTCGTACCTCACTATCCTTATGCTGATCTTTATTTTTATTGTCTGGAGCATCCAACGCTCTCTAGAACGACTTTTTATTGCTTTTTTATATTCCACTATTTTTATTGATCACAGCTTTACATTTTTGATGAGTAATATTGTATAAAAACGTCTATGTATACATGAAAATCTAGAGCTTTGTTTATTGATAAATAGAAATATCTTTTCAGTATAAATCCAGACAACAATACGTTTTTTCAATATAAAAATGATAGACCTTCATGTAATATGAAATCAATCAAGATTATAAGTATTCAGTTAGCTGAATCGCATATAGAAAGGATCAAAGCATGCAACAAGAAGTCATCATCGTAGGCGGTGGAATGGTCGGGCTGAGTTTGGCGCTGATGTTGGCAAAAGCCAATATTGCAGTAAAACTATTAGAAGCTGTGAAGTATCCAGATTATGATGATGCCAATACTGCACCTTATCATTCTAGTTTTGATGCTCGAAATACCGCATTGTCACGCCGTACTGTACAAATTTATCAAAAATTAGGGCTTTGGAAAGCATTGCAAGAACATGCAACGCCCATCCTAGAAGTTCATATTACAGAGCAAGGTAGTTTTGGTAAGGCATGTTTAGTTGCAGACCAAGAAAAAGTCGAAAGCTTTGGGCAAGTAATTGAAAATGCATGGTTAGGACGTGTTTTACTTACACAAGTTCGCCAACAACCCTTAATTGAGTTGATTGATGGTGTGCAAGTCAGTTCACTTCATCAAGATGCTGATTTTGTTTATGTAGAAGCCAATCGTGGTGATGAATATACCCATTCACTCAAAGCCAAATTAGTCATCGCAGCAGATGGTCGTGATTCATTTTGCCGTCAAGCTTTAGGCGTAGGTGCTGATGTACATGATTATGATCAAGTCGCAATTGTCACTACAGTTCAAACTTCGAAACCACATAAACAAGTGGGCTTTGAGCGGTTTAGCCATTTAGGGCCACTCGCATTATTACCATTACCTGGGGAATGTCGTCGCTCTGTAGTTTGGCCCGTGAAAAAGGGGACAGAAGGCGAATGGTTAGGGGATGAAAATGATCAACATTTCCTAGAAGCTTTGCAAAAAACCTACGGTGATCGTGCAGGGAAATTCCAAAAAACAGGTAAACGCTTTAGTTTCCCATTGTCGCAAGTACTTGCAGATAAACAAGCCGTGGGTCGTGTGATTTTAATGGGAAATGCAGCGCATACTATTCATCCAGTTGCAGGGCAAGGGTTTAACTTGTGTATGCGTGATGCAGATGTATTGGTGCGTTCGATTTTAGAACAAATAACCAAGTCTGATGATATTGGTGAGCCTGAAATGTTGAAGGCGTATGAACAATCTAGATTGGCGGATCAAAAGCGAGTCATTAAGTTCTGTGATTCTGTGGTGCGTGGTTTTAGTAATCAAAACCCAGTTTTAAAATTATTGCGTAATACTGGTTTAGTGGCCTTTGATGTCATCCCTGGAATTAAACCTTTAATTGCAAATTATGCAATGGGGTTAAAAGCATGACCCAAATCAATTCAGTAAATTATTCATCAGCGCTTTTAGATGTGGTTATTATTGGTGGTGGCTTAGTCGGTGGTCTAACCGCTTTACTATTGGCGCAGGGTGGTGTGCAAGCGACTGTTTTAGACGCTGCCCCAATTCTTGATGAAGAAAAGACTTTGGCGGTTGCTAACCCACGGGTTCTAGCGCTCAGTCAAGCGACCATACATTTACTTAAAACTGTTGATGTTTGGGACAATATTGCACGTCAAATGCCGTATACAGGTATGCAGGTGTGGAATAAAAATGGCTATGGCGAAATTAATTTTGGATACGCTTCAGAACAATTTCCAACAGCTGAACAATCTTTAGGTTCGATGGTTGAGCCAAGTGTATTGAATTTAGCTATTCAGCATAAAATGTTAGAACAATTGCGAGATTACCGAACTCAAGTCAAAGTCATTCGTGTGGAGCAAGGTGTTAATTGTTGGATCATCAAACTTGCAGATGGTACGGAGTTGAAAACAAAATTGGTGATTGGTGCCGATGGTGCAAACTCATTTGTTCGAGATCAGGCTTTTATTGATTTTGATATTCTAGATTATAAACAAGCAGGTTTGACCTGTGCGATTAGAACGGCACAGCCGCACCAATATATGGCTCGTCAAATTTTCCATCCGACAGGGCCTTTGGCATTTTTACCAATGGCGAGTTTAAATTCTGATCAGGCAGAGCATTGGATTTCTATCGTTTGGACATTGCCAGATGATTATGCCGATGAATTTGCCGAATTGGATGATGCTGATTTTTGCCAATTATTAACGCATGAAAGCCATCACATGCTCGGTGAAGTATTAGAAGCGACATCACGAGCAAAATTTCCGCTTAAAGCCCGTGCTGCTCAGCGTTATGTGAAAAATGGTTTGGCATTGATTGGTGATGCTGCACATGTGATTCATCCTTTGGCAGGGCAAGGGGTGAACATTGGCTGTTTAGATGCAGCCATTTTATGTGATGTTTTATTGCATGATTTAAAACGTGGCGTGTGGGCACATGAACAAACTTTAAAACGCTATGAACATCAACGCAAAGGACAAAATGATGCCATGATGCATAGTATGTCTACGATTGGTTTTATAGAAAGTACTGAACTTTTCCCATTGGTTTGGGCAAGAAATTTTGCTTTAAAACAGGTCGAGAAGCAGCCATTTTTGAAAGATCAGTTCATGGCTCAAGCCAATGGTTTATCTAGTTTGAAAGCGACAAGATATGCCGTGTAATGGTAAATTGATATTTTTTAATCAATCAGTTGAATTTTTTTATCAATTTGATTAGAAAAAATACATTTTTTTTGCTTCACCCCCTAGTCTAAATGAAAAGAGCTTGCTACATTTCACGATATAACATCGCCGTTTTCGAATGGTAATTTGACGTCATTGATGGGGAGTTTAAGATGACAGATTCTAATGACTATGATGACAATACAGAAGATAATGCTGTAGATGATGATGAAGCCCAAGCTGCCGAAAAAGGCGCAGCTGCGAGTGATTCAACTGTATCAGATTCAGATTTAGCAGAAGCAGAAACGTTAACTGTGACTGCGAAGAAAAAACAGCGTGAAGCACTTGAAGATGAAGTGGCTGCATTTTTGGCACGTGGTGGTAAAATCACTGAAGTTCCGCCAGATGAAAGCGCACAAGATTAATTAAAAAAGCACCGTAAGGTGCTTTTTTGGTTTTTTCATTCTTCATCTAAAGATGGGCGTAAATAGAAGTCGGTGAATACAAGACTCACTGGAATTGATCGTTTTATATTTTATCCGTCAATTCTAAAGCACGTTGATACGCCACTTTCTTTTTAATACCTGTTAAGTCCGCAGCAAGTTGTGAAGCAGCTTTAACCGATAAGTCTTCAAGTAAACGTAATAATAATTTATCCAGCTTTTCCTGATCTAAATCTTTCTCTTCTAGCGCCCCGCCAATCACCAAAACAATTTCACCTTTTTGTTGATTGCGATCACTCTCAATAAAGCTGACCAATTCACCTAAAGTCATTTTTTTAATGGTTTCAAACGTTTTGGTAATTTCACGCGCAAAGCCCACAGGACGATCTGTGCCAAAAACATCGCTCATATCTTTGACACTGTCTAGAATGCGATGCGGTGCTTCATAAATAATCATGGTTTGCGTTTCGTGCTTTAATTTTTCAAGCTGAATTAAACGCTGTGATTGTTTAGATGATAAAAAACCTTCAAAACTAAAACGATCACTCGGTAAACCAACAGCACTTAATGCGGCAATCGCTGCACATGCCCCAGGAACGGGTATTACACGGATTCCATGCTCTTGTGCAGCACGAACCAATTTAAATCCTGGATCACTAATTAGCGGTGTGCCTGCATCACTCACCAGTGCGATGTCCGTACCATTCTTTAGTTTTTCTATAAGTATATCAATTTTGTTACTTTCATTATGATCATGACATGCTGTGAGCGGAGTTGATATATTATAGTGCTTTAATAATTGAGCAGATTGGCGTGTGTCCTCTGCCGCAATAAGAGAAACAGACTTTAAAACTTCAATAGAACGAAAAGTCATATCATCTAAGTGCCCAATTGGGGTCGCTACGACAAATAATTGAGCACTCATAAGGGTCTCCATGAAGAATAAAAGAGTATTGAACAGTATAAAAGGAATGGCGTTCTTGGGATTGATTGGATTTGCAATCCAAATTCAAGCCGAGATTTTGGTTATTTTACCCGAAACAGGCCCTATGTCGCGAGCGGGTTTAAGTATCAAACAAGGAATAATGAGTGCATATCAAACGGCGAATAATAATATTCCGCTAAAATTTGTAAATTCAGACCAAAAAGCACTCAAATTGATTTTAAAGCAGGATGTGAATAAAAAAACCAAAATGATTATTGGTCCTTTGGCTCGCCCAGATGTAGAAGCTTTAATTCATCTAAAACCCAAAGTGCCCGTTTTAGCTTTGAATGAAGTTTATCCGACCTATAAAAATGTTTGGCAATATAGTTTGTCTAAAAATGACGATGCTTTAGCACTATTGGATTATATCCATCACGACAAAGTTTCTAAATTATACGTGGTGCGTGAAAAAGGAACAGAAGCTGACTCGATCAATTTTTTAAATGCTTTATTTGCAAACTATATGGGTGAAGTAGATCCTGTAGAGGTGATGCCAACAGCAATTGGTGAGCAAGAAGGTGTTTTGTTGTTGGGTTCAAATCATTGGTTGTCTGGTTTAAAACGCTTGCAGAAGAAATATATTTATACCCAAGCCATTGCTGTTGATGAAAAGAAGTCTCTGCCTAAAGGTATGAAATTCTGTGATGTGCCTGCGTTGTATATTCCAGAGTGGAATGATGTAGTGAAAGCCTATAAAGATAAACCGACCACATTACCGTATCAGCGTTTGTATGCTTTTGGTGGCGATGCTTGGTATATCGCAGAGCAATTTGTATTGAACCCTAAAGTTAAAAATTTCACCTTTAATGGTCGAACAGGAAAAATTAAAATTGATGGGAATCGTGTTGAACGTATTCCCAAATGCTTTGAGCGTTCAAAATCCAATTTAGTTCCACTTTAAACTATTTACGATTATGGCTAAGAATACGCTTGGACAATGGGCGGAGCAAGAAGCTGTTAAGCTTTTGATTATTCATAAATATAAAATATTAAATTTAAATTATTATTCACGGTTTGGAGAGGTTGATATTATTGCATGTCTTGAAAATCAGCTAGTATTTATTGAGGTCAAAGCGCGTACACCGACTCAAATGGGGCGTGCATTTGAAGTGGTTAATTTGACTAAACAAAAGAAACTCATTAAAACGGCATTGATTTATCTACAAAATTATCCACAATATGAAGCTTATTTTTGCCGTTTCGATGTTATTGGTTTTGATTTACATCATAAAATTGCAAAAAACGTACAGCAAGATTTGTCCCAAATCTCTTATGATCAGTCATGGATTGAAAATGCATTTACTTTAGATGCGGACTTGATTAATCTGTGATTGAAATTCAGTCATCGTTATTTAAAAAATATAGAAATATTTTAGCGTGTAGGCTTTTCAACTGTGAAAAGTTTTACATGCCGAATTCAAGAGGAGTCTTGCTGAGTGTTCAAGCGTATTGTCTTAACCATGATGTGTGTAGCAAGTTTGTCTGGTTGCGCAAGTTTTATCTCAGGTGGTACTGGTTCGGCACCTGTGGGAACAGAAAGTGGTGTGAGATCTTTGGGGCAAGTATTTATTGATTCGTCTATTGAACGTACTGCAAAAATAAATTTGTATAAGTTGGATGCACGTTTTAAACAGTCTCGTATTAATATCAGTAGTTTTCATAGTAATGTGCTCATGACTGGGCAAGTGCCTGATGAACATTTGAAACAATTGGCAGAAGATAATTTACGTGCCATGAGTGATGTCAAAGCGGTACATAATTATATTACTGTAGGTAGCCAAATTGGTTATAGCACGATTATGCAGGACGCAACGGTTACTGCAAATACTCGCGGCTTAATCATGAAAGCGCCAGTGGTTTCAGACAATAAAGTTCTGGTGCATACCGAAGACGGCGTTTTATATGTTTTAGGTCGTTTAAATAATGCGGAAGTTGCAGATTTAAATGATGTTTTACAGAAAGTTGGTAATGTGACCAAAATTGTGACCTTGATTGATAATGTCGAACAAAGCAATAACTCAGTTCAGCCATCATCTTTCGCAGCACCTGTGTTAAATAATGTACAACCAAGTGTACAAACGCCAGTTGCAATTGATCCTAATGCCCCATAGAGCCAAGCAATCATGTTATTCAACAATAGGTTGCGACCTTTAAAAGTTAAACTCGTTAAACAACTTGAAACTCTAAAATCCCAATATAAAGATTTTCGGTTATATGATTTAGGTAGTATTACGATTAATGGATTAACCCCCAAAAGAGGTTATTCCATTCGACATAACCTCGCATACGGCTTAAAAGCTCGACAACGTCTAGATTTATATATTTCAGATCGTAAACAGCAAAAGCCTTTGATTCTCTTTGTGCACGGTGGTGCATGGCGTCATGGTGATAAAAGTGCATATAAGTTTGTGGGTGAGGCATTTAGTCGCTTTGGTTATGATGTTGCGGTGCTGAATTACCATTTAGCGCCAGAACATAAATTTCCAAGTTATGTCACAGACTTGGCTGTTGCTTTAAATTACTTAGAGCAACAACAAGCTAAGTTAGGTATTTCTACTGAAAATATAGCATTGATGGGACATTCCGCAGGCGCATTTAATATTGCATCCTTGCTTTATCATCCGCAGCATTATGACCTAACCATTAAGCAAAATATTAAAGCACTGATTGGTATTGCTGGTCCTTATCATTTTGATTATAAAGGCGATCCACTGGCTGAGCATGCATTTGAGCAAGATGTACCTTTTGATCAAGTCATGCCGTATTATTTCGTGAAAAATAATTCAGTGAAACATTATTTGTTTTTGGCGGAAAATGATCAAATCGTGAAAGATAAAAATTCTTTGGATTTTAAGCTACAATTGGAACAGCAGGGCAATCATTGTGAAATTCGGGTGATTCCTAAAACGGGGCACATTTCTATTATGGGAAGTGTCTCTAGTTTATTCAGTCGATTCTTTAAAACACGCTCAGAAATTATTGAAATATTAGATCGCACATTTAAAAATACCTAGCTCAGCTAGGTATTTTTTATGATGAATACAATGAAATGCTAATCGGTTTTAGTCCTGATGCATAGGGGTGTTGTGAATGACATGCTCTATCATGGCATGTGCAATACTGCCAGAAAATGGCGTTTCAGGCAGTTGATCGAATTTGAAAAATTCCGCATCGCTAATTTCTTCTTCCTGCAATACGATTTCACCAGATTCATATTCAGCTTTAAATGCTAACATCAAGTTGCTTGGAAAAGGCCACGGCTGACTGGAAAGATACTGCACATTTTTAACACGTAAGCCAACCTCTTCTAAGGTTTCTCTTTTCACCGCTTCTTCAAGCGTTTCACCAACTTCGACAAAACCTGCAATTAAGCCATACATATTACTAATATTTTTAGCATTTTTAGCCAAAAGAATTTCATCATCACCACGTGTAATGATCGTAATAATACAAGGTTGTACACGAGGATATTGATGATAACGACAAGCAGGGCAAACCATTGCATATTCAGTCGGGTGAACTTCAGTTTCATGACCGCAATGGCAACAGAATTTATGGTTTCTGCGCCATTCTAAAAGCTGAGCAGCTCTACTGGCTTGTTCGAACTCGGCTTTCGTCCATTGGGAAATCAATTGACGAATCGGAATGAGTTGATAGCCTTCTGGAATATGATCTTCGATGAAATGATCTCGGGCAATAATTTGATCACCCGAGTTAAAACAGAGGTCACTGGCTAATTTTTCAACTTTCGGGAGTTGAAGGTTTTCATCGACTAAAAGTTGTTGATGATGAAAAATATAAGCAAGTGACAATTCTGAATTTTGGTCTGACATTAGGCTACCGATTTTAAATTTTGGCTACTTCGCAATGCAACATCAAACATTGCTTGTAAGACAGGTTGTTTATTTTGCAGATTTTCAATCATCATATCTGCACTTGCCAATACATCAAGTAGTTTATTGATTTGATCAGCGTTAAACTCTTGTTCTTTGTTCAACGCCGTTTGGACAAAGTCAGCCGCTTGGAGCAATGCTTTTTGTCCATCTTTAGCAGCTAAGAATAACAATGCTCCACCAATTTCACGTAATTGAGATGGTAAAAGATCTAAAGACGTGGCTTGGCTGTCTTGAATATACTGAACTAAGTTCTGTGAGCTCAGGTCTACAGTTGTCTTCGTTTCTGCCAATAATGCAACATGCGCTTCATCTAAACGATCTAGCGAGATTTGTAAATTATTGACTTTTAACTGTAAACGATTCGATGTGTAATTACGCTCTAAAATACCAATTGAGTTCATTGCAGATAAAATGCTGTTCATCAATTGTTGTGCATAATTTTCATCTTTCAGCATATTTTCTTGTGAAAGAAGTTCAGCTTGTTGTTTTATTTCGATATAAGCTTCATTCAAATTCAATACTTTAAACACATGCGCAAGGTCGACCAGTTTGGTTTTTAGCTCTTGAGTTTTTTCATCCGTCATATTTTGATAATTGAACTCAATATCATTACGGATCTGTGTCATTTCATTGGTGATTAATTGGCTAACCGTATGAATGGTATCAAAGTCTGGGCCAAATAAATGACGGCTAAAAATTTGTAATTGCGTATCCGTTAAAATATCTTCGCCCACATTGATTTGGTCTCGAATGTGTTGTGAAATATCATCATCTTGGCTGATACAAATACTTAAAACATCCGCAGAGTCTAAAAGTGATGCTTGGAAACCTTGTAGGTCTTTAAAGAATGAAGAGATATTACTTTCGATTCCTACAAGTGTTCTCAGACGTGCATCATTCAGAATGATATTTTCAATCTGATTTAACGCCACTGAAACCAAAGCCCAGTATTGTGCACTCGGTTGCGCTTTAGCGAAATTCGCTAAATAAGCGCCAACTAATTTAATACCTTGTAAATCAAGATCAGTTTCTTGCTGTTTGAGCAGTTTATGCAGGCATAATTTATAGAGTTTATGCACATAAGCCGATTTTTCTAGTTCAGGTGATTGCGGTAGATTAAACTCTGGTGTTACGCAGTCTAAAAGAGGAACAATCGATTGACCTTCGGTGGTGAGTTCTAGTCCTAAAACCAGTTCCAAACGATTTAAAGTATCTTGCAAAAATTGTGGGACTTTGACTTCACGTAAGCAACTAAACTCAATATAACGTTTGAGCATGGTTGTGCCTTCGCTCAATGCAATCACTTCTGGCGTATTAATTTCACGCGGATGTTGCATAATTTTACGCATGAGCACGGCTGATAATTCTGCAACTCGAGCGACTTGCGGCATATCAATCAGCATGAGCACATGCGCACACTGTTCAAATTGAATTAACGCATCATCTATACCGAAAGGTAAAGTTTGATCTTCAACTAAGCTACTGACAGCAGATTCTACCTGTAGTATTGAATTATCGACTTCTTTTTTAATAATAAGTAATGCTGTCGGATCAAAATGTATTGAGGTCTGGTAAGACATTGATCTGCACCTATCCTGGGTATCAAAATGTTCTGTTTTTTAGCCTCATAATGAGGCTAATTTTTCTAAGTTTAATATAGCTGAAGAATGTAATCTTTACAGACAAAAATAGCCTTTATACTCATTTTTTATTTTGAAAAAATGCAGGCTTCCCCATGTTTTTCCTGAAATTGTTTGATCCAGTTCTCATGCGCTTCTAATTCATCGTCAGAAGGTAGAATGACTGGAACTTCAATTTCAATTTTTTGTCGTAATGAACTTCCCACAGCACCGTCAGTATGTGCAGAAAGCGCATCCATGTCAAAGGATACTTGCCCACCTGTCATGGTGAGATAAACATCCGCTAAAATTTCAGCATCGAGCAATGCGCCGTGGAAAGTACGGTCACGTTGCACAATTTCATAACGACGAACTAAAGCATCTAAGGAGTTCTTTTGCCCAGGGTGCTTACTTTTAGCCATGGCTAAAGTATCAGTCACTTCGCAGACTTCAGACAGTGCTGGTAAGCCCGCACGTTTAAACTCCATATTTAAGAAGTTCATGTCGAAGTTTGCGTTATGGGCAATGATTTCACTGTCTTTTAAATAGTCGAATAAGACTTGTGCGATTTCTGAATATTTTGGTTTATCTTTTAGAAATTCATCGGTGATACCATGAATTGCTTCAGAATCTCCAACTGGTTTTTCTGGATTAATATAAATATGGATTGAGCGACCTGTGAGTTTACGATTGATCATTTCAATCGCGCCAATCTCCACAATTCGATCTGTATCCTGAAAATAAAAACCAGTTGTCTCTGTATCTAGAATAAATTGTCTCGGACCCTGAATATCTATTGTGGCAGGGGTTGTGACAATAAATGGATGATTTATAGGTGTTTGAATTGTCGAGTTTTGTATTTTAGCTTCATTCATCACACTTTCGTTATTTGCAATAGCTTCGTCAAATGCGACATCATTCGTTTCTGCATCATCATCCTCGACTAAATCAAAACCAAAAGGGTCATCTAATAACCAATCCTTTTCAATTTTTTTTTTATCATCGGTCATATGGTTTTGCTCGTTTGGATGTTGAGTTGAGTTGGAGATTAAGTCTGAAGACACTAAAGTTGCAGGTGTTGGTTTTTTTGCAGCGATGGTTTTTTCAGTGCCTAAATTAGCCAGTTGATCTGCCATTTCATTGCCTGCATGTCCTGAATGTCCTTTAATCCAATTCCATTCAATTTCACGCCCTTGGCACGTTTTATCCAGTTTTTGCCAAAGATCTGGATTTTTAACATCTTTCCAGTTTTTCTTTTTCCAACCCGTGATCCATTCGGTAATACCACGTTTGACATAGATTGAATCTGTCCACATCACCAATTTTGCATCGGTTGGGCAAAATGAAATACCTTCAATTGCCGCAGACAGTTCCATACGATTATTGGTTGTTTCTAATTCGCCACCACACAATTTATGTTCTGCTGATTCTGTGATGATATAAGCACCCCAGCCACCTGGGCCTGGATTGCCTTTACATGCACCATCGACATAAAGAGTGATTGTTTGCGACATAGTAATAACCAATGAAAGTGAATAAAGTGTTGAACATAGCGGTTTAAGAATTTATTGTATACGCAAATCAGCGTTTTCAACGCATGAACTGAGATTTTTTTAATTTCTTGTAACAATTGTATGCAATTTGCATTCAAATTTTGCCTTGTATGAGTCCTTTGCTCTACTAAAATGGCATGGATAAAATAATTTACTAAATGTTGTTCGGAACCTTTATGTTTAAACCTACCACGATGGTGTGGCAACCTACTGCATCTGTTTTCTTTAAGCTATCATTATTAACATCTGCATTAGCGGCGTTGGGTTTGACGACAGGCTGTTCCACAACGCCAACAAATTCAAAAGTGCAAATTGCAAAATCTACAGGCATGCTAGATGCAAATAGTTTAGATTCCTTAGAAGATTTACTCTCTGCAACGGATATGCGTGCAGTAGAAGGCGACCGCTTACTCATTTTAAAACACGGAGACGTTTGGAAGCGTATGTCTGTTGGTTTTAAAATGAATGAGGATCATTGGGATCCTCGTATCGATGCACAACGTAGTTGGTTCGTATCTCGTCAACCATATATAGACCGTTTAAGTGCACGAGCATCTCGTTATCTTTATCACACCGTTAAAGAAGCTGAACGTCGTGGTTTACCTACAGAATTAGCTTTATTACCTATTATTGAAAGTTCTTATGATCCTGCTGCGACCAGTAGTGCTGCAGCGGCAGGTATGTGGCAATTTATTCCAAGTACAGGTCGTATTTATGGATTACGACAAACCAGTTTGTATGATGGTCGTCGTGATGTCGTAGAATCAACACGGGCAGCTTATGAGTTTTTAGGTAGTTTATATAATCAATTTGGTTCGTGGGAATTGGCACTTGCAGCATATAATGCTGGGCCGGGGCGTATTCAACAAGCGATTAACCGTAACCAAGCTGCGGGTTTACCTACAGATTATTGGTCTTTACGTTTACCGCAAGAAACCATGAACTATGTTCCGCGTTTCTTGGCTGTTGCTCAAATTATTAAAAGTCCATCTAAGTATGGTGTTTCGTTACCGCCTATTGCGAACCGTCCACATTTTAGAGAAATCTCTGTTCCAGCAGGGGTGCAATTGAATCAAATTGCTTCTATTACCAATTTAAGCCGTGCGGAACTTTATGCGTTAAATCCGGGGCATCGTGGTGAATCCATCGATGCCAGTAGCCCATTACGCTTTTTGATTCCAGCAGATTTAAGCCCAACGATTGATGCTAAATTAAGAGCATTAAAGCCAAGTTATGATAGCGGTTTGTGGGCAAGCAATAATAATGGCCCTACAACGGCAACAACAGTATTGTCACCATCTCCAGTAACTGCGACAGTGACACAAACCATCAGTCCTGCAAAAACGACGCCACCAGCGTTAACGACCAATAATACGACAATTAAAGCAGCTTCAAATTCTGTAAGCCCGTTAAATGTTTTGAAAAATACCCCTCAAGGTTCTGATGCTTTAGCAAGATTTGCAGCCAATGCAGATGTACCTAGTGCGCCACGTATACCTGTAGCGGTGACGGCTGCCGCAAATGTAAAACCTATTGCGATTGAACCTCCAATTTCTGCACAAGAAAAAGCCAGAATATTAGCTGCGGTAAAAGCGGAAGGCGAAAAGGCAACGGTTAAGCAGGTTTTAGAGCCTCAGGCGACTCAAGCTGAAAAAGAAGAAGTGGTTAAAGAAATCAAAGCGATTGCGCCACAAGGGACTGAAGTTCTAGACCCGTATGACGGTAAGATTAGATTAACTGCAATTCAAACCAGTCAATCTGTAGCTGCTGTGCAAGGTAAAGAGAACACTGTAGGCTTCGCTTATCCGAAAGGTTTGGCTGATTCTACTTCTGCAAACTCACAAGAAGCGAAATTGAATCAAGATAAGAGTTTTAAAAAGACCGATAGTGAAATTGTAGTTGAAGCGCCAAAAGGCAAACGTAGTACTTATACTGTACTCTCAGGTGATACCTTAGCCACGATTGCATTGAAAAATGGCGTCAATTGGCGTGATATTGCCAAATGGAACCAAGTTGATCCAAGTGGTACTTTATTTGTAGGTGCAACATTATATTTATATGATGCTAAACCACAGATTGATGCGCCAACAGCAGCAAAAAAATCGGTAGATGCATCACCTCTTAATTATGTGGTGAAACCGAACGATAGCTTGACCAGTGTGGCAAATCAGTTTGATCTATCTGTTTCGCAATTGGCGAACTATAACAATTTGAATACGAGTAGTAATTTACTTGTTGGGCAAAAGCTTAAATTAAAAGACAGTTCAGATGATAAATTATCTGAAATTAATAAAACTGTTGTTCGTGCTGATACTTCTAAACCAGTTGCTAAGATCAAAACTAAAACTTATTTAGTCAAACGTGGTGAATACTTAAAAGTGATTGCTGATCGTTATGCACTTTCTGTACATGAATTGGCAGATTTAACATCAGGCTTAGATATAGCAAGTAGTTTATATGTCGGGCAAAAAATTAATGTGCCATTACATGAAGCGAGTGACCAAGAGACTAAACTTGAATCTAAAGTTGTCGATCAAACTAAATTCAAGAATGTGAATGCAGAAAGTGCTTATAAAACTGAGAACTATAAAGTTCAAAGTGGTGACACATTATCCAATATTGCAACTCAATCTAAAATCACTTTAAACGACTTGGCAGAGATGAATAAAATCAGCTCTTCTAAAGGGTTAATGGTGGGGCAAATCATCAAAGTGCCTGCTGGAAGCACAACACCCGATAGTTATACTGTTCAATCTGGCGATAGCTTAACCGCAGTTGCCAATAAGTATAATTTGCAAGTGAGTCAAATTGCAGATTTGAACGGTTTAAATACTCAAGCAGGTTTATTTGTTGGCCAAAAACTGAAATTGTCTGGTACAGCAGAACCAGCGGCAAAAGAGAAGTCAAACTTAAAAAGTGTTGAGAGATCAGAACCATCGAGTAAAGATACGCATATCGTAAAATCTGGTGAGAGTTTAGCGACGATTGCGCGTAAATATAAATTACAGGTATCTTTCTTAAATCAATTGAATGGGTTTACTCGCAATGAAGAATTGCAAGTTGGACAGCGCATCAAAATTGATGGGGAATTACCCAGTAAATCCACGCTATCTAAAGAAAAAGAAGATTTAAAAACATCTTCGAAACCGAGTGCTAAAGTTTCGACTAAAAATACTGAAAGCTATTCAGTGAAATCGGGCGAGTCTTTAAATGCAATTGCGAGTCGTATCGGATTATCTGTTCAAGAATTAGCAGAGTTGAATGATTTGAACCCACGTGCAGGTTTGCAACGAGGTCAAAGCCTGCGTATTCCTAAAACAATTTCTGAATATAAAGTGAAAAGCGGAGATTCATTGATTCGTTTAGCCAGTAAATATGGTATAGGTACCAGTGAACTCGCTGAAATGAATGATATGAAATCCAATGTGCAACTGCAAATTGGTACAGTGATTAAAGTTCCAAATTTATAAAATTCATTGTTGATTCAAATAAGGAATATGGGTTAATGCAACTGAGCTTTGCGAATACCAGTGTGGTTGCACTGGTATTGGGGTTGAATATTTTAAGTATGAATGTTCAGGCGGTCATGCAAACCACCTCGTATCTTGCTGTTCATACCACACCAAAATACGCAAATGCTCAGGCATTGCCTTATGCCAATCCTAAAGCACCGAAAGGTGGCTATGTGGCGACTGCCAGTAATGGTACATTTGATAATCTGAATAGTATGAATGGCAAGGGGAGTTCAACCGATGGGGTGAATTACCTGTTTGATACATTGATGGATAGCTCACTGGATGAGCCGAGTGTGATGTATCCACTCTTGGCAGAAAAAGTAACGTATGATCCTGAAAAAACAAAATTTGTTATTTTTCATTTAAATCCTAAAGCACGTTTTAGTGATGGGTCACCTGTTACCGCAGAAGATGTGAAATTTTCATTTGATATCATTCAAGCCAAAGCCAATCCAGGTTTTCAAATGTATTTGTCTGATTTAGAGAAAACAGAAGTTTTATCTAAATATGAAGTAAAAATGACGTTTAAATCGGACAATAATTCAGAAATGCCGCTGATATTGTCCAGTATCTCGATTTATTCCAAAGCAGACTGGAAAAATAAAGATTATAGCAAAGTCACCATGCAACCCATTTTAGGTTCAGGTCCTTATTTAATAGATCGGATTGATGCAGGTAGAAGCATTAGCTATAAGCGTAATCCGAATTATTGGGGAAAAGATTTACTTGTAAACCGTGGACGTTATAATTTTGATCGATTGAAGTATGTTTATTATCGGAATTTAGACATTGCCTTTGAAGGTTTTAAGTCTGGTCAATATACCTTGCATGAGGAAAAGAGAGCGCGTGTTTGGGTGACTGACTACGATTTTCCTGCAGTCAAAGCAGGTATGGTAAAAAAATATATTTCAAAAGTAGAAACACCTGCACCTACGCAAAGCTTTATTTTTAATACACGTCAAGCACCGTTTAATGATATCTATTTTCGTCAAGCTTTAACCTATGCTTATGATTTTGAATGGTTAAATAAAGCATTGTTTTATGGACAATATATTCGTCTACAAAGCCATTTTCAGAATAGTGAATTAGCAGCAGTGGGTGTGCCACGTGCTCACGAATTGGCTATTTTAAAACCTTATCTGAATCAATTAAATCCTTTGCAACGCCAAGCAACCCTGTCGAATTGGAAATATCCTGTCTCTGATGCGAGTGGATTTAACCGCAATAATTTATTGGCTTCACGTGCAATTTTATTAAAAGCAGGGTATTCATTTAAAAATGCACAACTGTTAGATAAACAAGGTAAACCCATCCAAATTGAATTTTTAATTCATCAAGATGGTTTACAGAGAACATTGATGCCTTATGTACGCAATTTAAAAAAATTGGGCATCAGCGTGAATATTCGTCAAGTAGATGTACCTCAGTATATTGAGAGAATGCGTCGCTCAGATTATCATATGACCACGCAGGTTATGCCGCAATCATTAACACCAGGTAATGAACAAGCCCAGATGTGGAGCAGTAAAGCTGCGGATGAAGTCGGTAATTATAACTATTCAGGTATTAAAAACCCTGTGGTTGATCAACTGGTGCAACAAGTCATTCGTGCGCCAAATCGTGAACAATTGGTGATACGCACCCGAGCTTTGGATCGTGTGTTAAGAGCTGGTTATTATCAGATTTTGACCTATGGTAATGATAAAAGTTGGTATGCTTATTGGAATATGTATAAGCAACCTGCGATAAAACCCAAATTATCACTGGGGCTTGATTATTGGTGGTCTGATCCAGATCAAGCTCAAAAAGTAGATCGTTATTTAAAAAATAGATAATTTCTTTTTATAATATATAACGATATAAATAGATCCTAACCCTGAGGTCACAAGGAACGTTGTTTCAATGGGCACATATATACTTAAAAGACTTTTGCTAATCATTCCCACCTTGTTTTTCATTTTATTGATTAACTTTGTGGTGATCCAGATAGCGCCGGGTGGACCTGTTGAGCAAGCGATTCAACAGGCAGAAAACTTTCAGGGTTCTGGGCGTATAGCGGGCGGAACAGAAGTTGCCTCTGCATCTGCAAATGCAAGTCAATACCAAGGTGCGCGAGGGCTGAGCGATGAAATGGTTGAGAAAATCAAAGCGCAGTATGGTTTTGATAAGCCGGCACCTGAACGCTTTTGGTTAATGCTTAAAGGTTATTTGTCCTTTGATTTTGGAACCAGTTTTTTTAAAGATAAACCTGTAACTCAATTATTGTGGGAAAAAATGCCAGTTACAATTTCATTGGGTTTGTGGAGTACCTTGTTAATTTATTTGGTCTCTATTCCATTGGGAATTAAAAAAGCCAAACAACATGGCATGCTCTTTGATAAATCAACCTCTTTGTTATTAGCCGTAGGTTATGCGGTTCCTTCATTTGTATTCGCCGTGTTATTGATTGTTTTTTTTGCAGGTGGATCTTATTTTCAATGGTTTCCTTTACAGGGTTTAGTTTCGGATGATTTTCAAAGTTTGACTGTCTTTGGGAAAATAAAAGATTATTTTTGGCACATGACTTTGCCTTTAATTTCCATCGTTTTAGGTGGTTTTGCAGGATTAACCTATCTAACCAAATTTTCCTTTATGGAAGAATTGAGTAAGCAATATGTACTGGCGGCACGTGCCAAAGGTTTGACTGAAAACCGTGTCTTATATAAGCATGTTTTTCGCAATGCGATGTTGATTGTTATTGCAGGATTACCCGAAGCATTGATCGGAATATTCTTTGTCGGTAATCTATTTATAGAAATTATTTTTAACTTAGATGGTTTAGGTTTACTTGGATTTGAAGCCATTCAACAACGTGATTATCCCGTGATTTTTGGCACATTATTTTTATTTACCCTGTTGGGTTTAGTGTTGCGCTTGGTGAGTGATGTGTTATATCAAATCATTGACCCACGTATTAACTTTGATTCGAGAGGTGCGAAATAATGTCACCGATGATGCAGGCTCGTACTCAAAGATTCAAAAATAATCGTCTCGGTTTTTGTTGTTTTATTTTATTCATTATTATTTTTATTCTGTCATTGGGCGCAGAATTTATTGCCAATGATAAGCCATTATTGGTGAAATATAACGATAGCTATTACACACCTGTTTTTAAGACTTATCCTGAAACAACCTTTGGCGGTGTATTTGAAACTGAAGCAGATTATCGTGATCCTGCGGTACAACAGTTAATTGAAAATAAAGGTTGGGCGCTTTGGCCTGTATTGAGATATTCATTCCAAACACCGAATTTAGATTTAACAGTGCCAGTTCCATCATCTCCTACAATGCAAAACTGGATGGGTACAGATGACCAAGGACGTGATGTTTTAGCACGTATTATTTACGGTTTGCGTGTTTCGTTACTGTTTGGATTGGCACTTACGCTTTTTTCATCATTTTTAGGCATTATAGTTGGCGCGATTCAGGGCTACTATGGTGGTTGGGTCGATTTAATTGGTCAGCGTATTTTAGAAGTTTGGGGGGGCTTACCGACTTTATTTATGGTGATGATTTTAGTCAGCATGTTTACCCCAAGCGTTTATTGGTTATTTCTGATCATGTTGTTGTTTGGTTGGCCTGCATTGGTGGGTTTAGTTCGTGCGGAATTCTTAAGAGCACGTAATTTAGATTATGTACGTGCAGCACGTTCATTGGGTGTACGTGATACTACCATTATGTTTAGACATATTTTACCCAATGCAATGAGTTCAAGTTTGTCTCAATTACCGTTTATGCTCACGGCAAATATCACGGCATTAACCGCACTCGATTTTTTAGGTTATGGCTTACCTCCAGATGCGGCTTCGTTAGGTGAATTATTGCTACAAGGGAAAAATAATTTAAATGCACCTTGGTTAGCATTATCGGGATTCTTTACCTTAGCTTTGGTTTTATCTTTATTGATTTATATTGGGGAGGCGACACGTGATGCATTCGATCCAAGACGCCAAAAATGATCCACAATTATTACTTTCGGTTCGTCATTTAACCATAAAGAATAATCAGCAAAATTTGGTCGAAAATCTAAATTTTGATTTACATGCGGGTAAAACGGTTGCCATTGTGGGTGAAAGTGGCTCAGGTAAATCTATTAGCAGTTTAGCTATTTTGGGTTTATTGCCTGACAATTTAAAAACAACAGGGCAAGCGCTTTATCATGAGCAAGATTTATTGCACATGGATGAGCCAACACTTAGAAGTATTCGTGGAAAAAGAATTGCCATGATTTTCCAAGAGCCGATGACTGCATTAAATCCACTGCATCGGGTAGAAAAAATCATTGGAGAACCTTTGCTTTTACAAGGGATTTCTAAGGAAAGAGTTAGAAAGCGTGTTTATGATTTGTTATGTGATGTCGGAATTTCTGAACCTGAAGATAAGTTAGATCGTTATCCACATGAGTTGTCGGGTGGGCAACGTCAGCGCGTGATGATTGCTGCTGCATTGGCTTTGGAACCTGAAATTATTATTGCAGATGAACCGACAACAGCGTTGGATGTTACTTTACAAGCTCAAGTGTTAAATTTACTGCAACTGCTTATTCTTAATCATAAAATGGCGATGGTGCTGATTAGTCATGATTTAAATTTAGTACGTAAATATTCAGATCAAGTGATTGTGATGAATAGAGGTTTGGTCGTTGAAAAAGGCGATGTCAAAGAAATTTTTCAGAATCCTCAAGCGGATTATACCAAACATTTATTAGACCATGATTTTGGCGAAGCGAATCCATTACCAGAACAAAGTAGTTTGGTGTTATCTCTACATCGTGTTGGGGTGAAGTTTCCAATTAAGAAAGGTTTGTTGAATCGGGTTAAAGATTATTTTGTTGCGGTTAAACCGTTAGATTTAAGCTTAAATCGTGCTGAGTCCATTGGAATTGTGGGCGAAAGTGGTTCAGGGAAAACCTCTTTGGCTTTGGCAATTGCACGTTTGATTGAAAGTACGGGGAATATTGTACTGCTGAATCAAAATTTAAATCGTTTAACAGAAAGGCAATTACGTCCTTTGCGTAAAGATTTTCAAATGGTTTTTCAGGATCCATTTAGTAGCTTGAATGCACGTATGACCATTGAGCAAATCATTGGCGAAGGCTTAGGTTTACAAAAACTGAGTAAAGCGGAAATTAGCAGTCGAATTGATGAAGCTTTATTAAAAGTAGAATTACCCATCGATTTTAAACAGCGTTATCCGCATGAATTATCGGGTGGACAACGACAACGAGTAGCATTGGCTCGAGCATTGGTTTTACGGCCAAAATTAATCATTTTAGATGAGCCAACGTCAGCATTAGACCGTACAACACAACGTGCGATCATCAAATTATTACGACAATTACAAGCAGATTATCAAATCAGTTATTTATTTATTAGTCATGACTTGCAAGTCGTCAAAGCACTTTGTCAGAAAATTTTGGTATTGAAAGATGCCGAGTTGATCGAGTTTCAAGACACCAAAGCCTTGTTTGATCAACCTCAGAATGATTACACCAAAAAGTTAATTGCGGCGAGTCAATATTAGCGTGTAGATTCTTGTAAACTTGACAAATTAAATTGTCAGATTTACGCTTGACCTGTGATAAAATTTATTTAGAGTAAATACTCTAGCTTATAAGAGACTTGACCATGAGCCATCTTGCACAATCGATTCAAATTAAAAATACAACATTTAAAAACCGCATTATCAAAGGCGCAATGAGCGAAGCTTTGGCAAATCATGCAGGTCAACCTAATCATGTACTTTTAGGCTTATACGAAGCTTGGGCAAAGGGTGGTCTAGGTTGTGCAATCACTGGTAATGTGATGGTTAATATCGCTGCCAAGAATGAACCTGGCGTGGTGGCGATTGAAACAGAGCGTGATTTAGACACATTAAAAGAATGGGCAAATGTCGGTAAAAAATACGGCATGGTGCAATTGGTTCAATTGTCACATCCAGGTCGTCAATGCCCGAAAGGTCTGAATAAAGAAACTGTTTCTGCTTCTGCTGTTCCATTTAGTCCATTGTTGGCAACAACTTTTGGTACGCCACGTGCACTACAAGAAGATGAAATCTTAGATATTATCCAACGTTTTGCAGAATCTGCACGTATTTGTGAAAAGGCAGGTTTTGAAGGTGTACAGTTGCATGGTGCACATGGGTATTTGATTAGTCAATTTTTATCGCCATTGACCAACAAACGTCAAGATCAATGGGGCGGTTCGATTGAAAATCGTATGCGTTTCCTTTTGGAAAGTTATAAAGCCGTTCGTGCAAAAACTTCTGAAAACTTTATTGTGTCCGTCAAACTTAATTCGGCAGATTTCCAACGCGGTGGTATTAGCGAAGAAGAAGTTGTCCAAGTTTTTAAAGCCATTGATGCCGCAGGTATTGACCTGATTGAAGTTTCAGGTGGTACTTATGAAGCACCAGCAATGGCAGGGGCTAAAGCCGATAAACGTAAAGAAAGCAGCATTGCACGTGAAGCATATTTCTTAGATTTTGCAGAGAAAATTCGTAAAGAAGTGAAGTGTCATTTAATGGTAACGGGTGGTTTCCGTACTGCTCAAGGTATGAATGCAGCTTTAGATAGTGGTGCATGTGAGTTTATTGGCATTGCACGTCCTTTAGCGGTAGAAACCGATGTGACCAATAGTTTGATTGCTGGTCGTGATGTGCGCTATGCCGTTGAGCAGATTAAAACGGGTATTCCATTTGTTGATAAAATGGCGATTATGGAAATCTTATGGTATGCGGCACAATTTAGAGCGATTGGTGAAGGCAAAAAGCCAAATCCTAAACTTTCACCTTTGAAAGTATTCTTTAATTATGCAAAAAATAATGTAAAAGCAGTGATTCAAGGGCGTGTTAATTCCCGTAAATCGGCTTGATGAACTATATAAATCAGCGTTTTAATTGATTATGTTGGTTTTAGTTTGCACCAGACCAATACTCTTGAAATGTTTGAGCAGACCATTGTCCTTTGATTAATGCAGTTTTAAAGGCTGGTCTGCTTTCTATTTGTGAAATATAACGTTGAATTTCAGGATGTTGTTGATATTTCCGATCGAGTTCAATGCAAGCTTTTAATGGGAACCATAATAAAATATCTGCAATTGTGAAATGTTCTCCTGTAATCCACAAATAGTTTTGTAATTGTGAATCGATCATTTGTAATTGCTGTTCTAGGCTTTGGTTTAAAAAAACATGATCAAAACCGCGCTTAATCGAGCGAGTCAAAATGCGTATTGGAAATGGTGTATGAAGGACTATTTTCGTAAAAATTTGCTTAAGTGCTAGATTCGGCATGAAACTTGAATCTGCAAAATTTTTCCAAAAGTAATAATCAATTATTTCATGATGACTTAATTTTTGAATACCCAGCAATTGAGTGAGATGGCTGCAATATTCTGCTATGGCTGAGCTTTCTGTTAATACAATTGGTATTGTATTGATATCATCATGTAAAACAAGCGTTGGAAATTTAGCAGCGGGATTAAACTGTTTTAATTCATCATCTTCATTCTCTAGAATATGTTGCTGATAAATTTTTAAATCATAAGACAAATTTAACTCTTCTAATAACCATAGAGTTCGTTGTGAACGTGATTGTTTTAGGTGGTATAAAGTTAAATTCATCATCATTAATTTAAAGTATTCAGTTGTACTTTAGAAATAGCAGAACAGCATTCAATTGTAAATTATCAGCGTATCAATGTTTTACGACGATTGATACTTCAGGTGAATTTGCGATGATGAGTTTGGGAAAGTTATCTGCTATTCGCCATTTTTAGGTCGTTGAATTGAGAAATTTAAGTTATTAGATTTAGATGATATTTCAAGGTGAAGTCTGAATAAGAAATACAAAACTGTTTGTTTGCAGTGTTGAAGATAATGCAGAGATTAGCACTTCGATACTGTATTTTTGTATCACAGTATTTTTAGTGCGCACAAAATGCCATATTAAAATATTCAAATAAATCAGGGGTATTAACCCAAAGGAGTACTGCAAGGCTGAAAATAATAATCAGCCCCATATAAATACCTATTTTTAACCATGAGAATGCAGACCATTCGTTAGTCATCTACAATGGCCTCCTCATTGACAAAGAAATGCACAATAACGCCAAAGACACTGAGCACAATGGATAATGCCCAAATGATGTTGTAGTTTCCAGTTATATCATGGTTTAAACCGCCAAGCCATCCACCAAAAAAAGAACCAATTTGATGAGTGAAGAAGACGATTCCACTGAGCATGGTCAGATATTTGACTCCAAACATATTTGCGACAATACCGTTGGTGAGTGGAACAGTGGATAACCACAATATTCCCATAACTATACCAAAAGCATATACCGTCCAAACACTCAAAGGCAGCATTAGAAATGCAACGATTGCGACGCCACGTAAGCCATATAAGCCCATCAATAAATGTGGTTTTGAATATTTATCGCCCAGCCAGCCCGCAGTGTAAGTTCCTACAATATTGAATAATCCGACCAGTGCGAGAAAAATCGTTCCTGTAGAAACATCAAAACCATGATCGGTTAAATAGCCAGGCAAGTGAATACCGAGGAAGACCACTTGGAATCCACAGACTAAAAAGCCAAAAGCTAACCATAGAAAAGGTTTATGGTTAAATGCAATTTTTAATATTTGTTTAAAACTTAAGTTGGGTTGAGCCGCTTGTTTTACTGCATTTGGCGCAACATACATTGGTGCTTTTAGCATCCAAGCCAATGGCACAATTAAAGCCACTAAAATGGCTGTAATGACCAATGCCGAAGACCAACCAAAGTTTTTAATGAGTAATAGTGTGGTTGGCAGCATGATGAATTGCCCAAATGAACCTGCGGCACTGGCAATACCCATTGCCATACTGCGTTTACTTGGATGTGCTGCTCGTCCTACAGCTGAGAGTAATACAGAGAATGATGTTGCTGAAAGGGCTAAACCAATAATTAAACTCACGCTAAAATCGAGTAATAAAATATTGGAACTGACTGACATGAGCAGTAAACCGATGACGTAAAGTACACCACCGATCGCAACGATTTTTTTGCTTCCATATTTGTCTGCTAGAGCGCCTGTAAAGGGTTGCACTGCACCCCATAACAAGTTTTGCATCGCAATTGCTAGACTAAAAACTTGATGACTCCAACCGAATTCATGGCTGATTGGAACAAGATAAAGCCCAAAACCATGGCGTACACCTAAAGACAACGCCAGGATAAAAGCACTGCCAATGAGCATATAAATAAGCGGTTTAGAAAAACGGGTGTCGTCTTGTAACACTGACATAAGCAATCCATTGAATCATCATATGAGAATTGTAGATGATTCAATGGGACTTAGCGATAGAATAAAAATTTATCAATCGATAAATTTTAGTGATCAGTCAGCACATTTTAATGAAAATAAATTTAGCTTTTAGAAACGATAACCAACACCGACATAAGTAATCAGAGGATCAATATCAATTTTGGTTTTGGCTGTGACAAGTTGCTTGTTGGTATTTGAGTCTGAAATGGTAATGGTGGCATCACTACTCATTGGTGCATAAGTGACAGAGCCTACTCCAAACCAGCGATCATTAAAATCATACGTTGCACCCAGTGTTGCCATAGGTGCCCAAGCATCATCTGCTTCTACTTTAACTACAGGATTTGCAGATGATTTTTTGCCATCTAGTGCTGCTCCAGCCTGTCCATCTAATACGTTCTGGATCATGTGACCTGCTGCAATCAGATCGTCTTTTACGCCATTATCGACTTTTAGGTGAGTAAAATGTGCATACATGACACCTACACCAACATAAGGCCGAAGTTTATTTACACCAGATTTACCAAATTGATAATGTAGTTCTGCCGCTGGCAACCATGCAGTTGCAGATGCTGCTTTTGAATGTTTTGTTAAATCAGTAATCGCAATATCTTTTTTTAAGTCAATACTACCAAGTGGCGTAGAGTCTTTACCTGTCAATGGTGCATAGATTTGGCCTTTGCCTTCAATCTCAACTTTAGGTGGAATGCCTGCTTTAAACTCTAATGAAAGATTATCAGTGAAGTAGTAGTTTCCCATCAGACCAAAAGTATCAACATCTTTTGCTGTTAGACCAGTGCCTTCAGAGGTCCAACTGGATAGACCATTGACTGTGGCTGTGCCCGTTAAAGCGCCAGGAATTGTGTCACCCAAAAGGCCGATTGCGCCATAAAGTAAAGGATTGGATTCTTTAACTGCTGCATCTAAAACTGCCTTTTTAGAAATATCTCCTACTTTAGATTGTGTTCCTTCAGCAACGGCAGTGTTAACATTAATCGGATTAGCATTACCCTGTGGCATTGCATGTAGCCAACCTGCAGAAACAGAAAAACGTTTAAAGCCATCACCATCTTTAAAGCTAAAATAGGGTGAGTCAGCATACGTGATCATCGGAAAAGTCGTGCATGCGCTCACGACATAAAGTAAGGCTTTATTCATAAAATGGACTCCATGTCCGAAATTGATACTCATTTTTATGGTGTGTATTATTAGAAGCTTTTGCTCAAAATTAATGTTGTGATTACAACGCTTTTTTATTGAGGAATGTTGTTATTTTCAAGTTTTACTTATGATTGGTTTAAAAATATAGATATCTATGTAATGAAGTTACGATTAAATTACATTGTAAAAAGATAGCAAATTTATTCTAAAATTAAATAAAATCATTTATTTACTTGTTATTCTAGGTTTTTGATAATAAAAAAGGTCATATCGTTATGACCTTTTAAATCAAAGCAAAGCATCATTTGGGTCAATGACAAACTTATTTTTGGAAGCGAGATAAGTCTTCTTCAGGGCGAGCTGTCAGCACCTCTACACCATTTTTAGTCACAAGCAGTGTATGTTCGTATTGTGCAGATAAACTATGGTCTTTAGTTACCACAGTCCATTTATCGCCCATTAAACGCGTTTGCCATACACCTGCGTTCACCATAGGTTCAATGGTAAAAGTCATGCCTTCTTCAAGGACCATCCCTGTATTTGACTGACCATAATGAAGCACTTGCGGTTCGTCATGGAATACAGTTCCAATACCGTGACCACAATATTCACGAACAACACTAAAACGCTCAGACTCGACATATTTTTGAATCGCTGCACCAATATCACCAATGGTTGAACCTGGTTTTACGGTTTCCATGCCACGATACATCGCTTCTTGAGCAACTTTGCACAAGCGATCTCCCAGAATGGATGTTTCACCACCCACGATATACATCATGTTGGTATCGCCGTGATAATCATCTTTAATCACAGTCACATCGATATTGAGAATGTCACCTTTTTTTAGAATTTTACTTGCAGATGGAATGCCGTGACACACCACATGGTTCACCGAAGTACAAATAACATGTTGGAATGCAGCGCGACCAGGGGCAGCACCATAACCTAAACATGCAGGAATCGCTTCTTGCTTATTGACAATATAGTCATGACAAATCGTATCCAATTCAAGTGTGCTTACACCTGGTTTGATATGCGGTTTGATCATATCCAAAACTTCTGCAGCCAATCGACCTGCAACGCGCATTTTTTCAATTTCGTCTGCGGTTTTGATTAATCGACGCGGTGCTTCATAAGTACTGTTCATGATCTTTAAAAACTTTTGGAAATTTGTATATGACTATGGTATAAATAGCGGCCCAATTTATCAAATGCTTTCTGCGACTTTCTTCATGAATTGTTGTTGGAAATATTGATAAGCTGGGAAATTACAAAATCCGCACATATGTCGTCACATTACTCTGGGTGCCTGAAAGGGTGGAGAATGCGGACATATGGAGGCCTAACCCAAACTTTTAAGGTAAAGAAAATGGCAGATTACAACGTAAGCATGCGCGACCTTCTTCAAGCTGGCGCGCACTTTGGTCACCAAACACGTTTCTGGAACCCAAAAATGCGTCAATACATTTTTGGTGCGCGTAACCGCATTCACATCATCAACCTTGAACATACTGTTCCTGCGTTAAATGATGCTTTGAATTTTGTTAACAATCTAGCAAGCAAAAAGAACAAAGTATTGTTCGTTGGTACAAAACGTGCTGCTTCTAACATCATTCGTGAACAAGCTCAACGTGCGGGTCAACCGTATGTAGATCACCGTTGGTTAGGTGGTATGTTGACGAACTGGAAAACTCTTCGTCAATCTATCAACCGTTTGAAAGATCTTCAAACTCAATCTCAAGACGGTACTTTCCTTAAGCTTACTAAACGTGAAGCTTTAGAGCGTACTCGTGAGATGGATAAACTTGAACGTTCTTTAGGTGGTGTTAAGAACATGGGCGGTTTACCTGACGCATTGTTCATCATTGACGTTGATCACGAAGCAATTGCTATTAAAGAAGCTAAAAACCTTGGTATTCCAGTAATCGGTATCGTTGATACAAACTCTAACCCAGATAACGTAGATTTCGTTATTCCTGGTAATGACGATGCGATCCGTGCTGTAACTCTTTATGCTTCTGCTATGGCTGATGCGATTCTTGCTGGTAAAGAATACGCTCAAACTCAAGCAAATGCTCAAGCTAAAGGCGAAGAAGCTGCGAAAGAAGCTCCTCAGGCTTAATGCGTTTTGACGCAAGCTTGTCATTTTTGTGATTTAAAATGATGACAAATTGAGCGTTGATAAAGCAAAACGGCCCAGAGAAACCTTTGGGCCGTTTTTGTTGAACAGATTCATATTCTACCGTTTTTAGGAGAACAACATGACTACAGTTACTGCTAGCATGGTAAAAGAATTACGTGACCGTACTGGTCTAGCAATGATGGAATGCAAAAAAGCGTTAACAGAATCAAATGGTGATGTTGAGCTAGCAATTGATAACCTTCGTAAATCAGGTCAAGCAAAAGCCGCTAAAAAAGCGGGTAATATTGCTGCTGATGGCGCAATCACAATTGCACAAGAAGGTAACAAAGCTCTTCTTTTAGAAGTTAACTGTCAAACTGACTTCGTTGCTAAAGATGAAAACTTTGCTAATTTCTCTGCAAAAGTTGCTGCTGCTGCACTTGCTGTAAATGAAACTGATGCTGCTAAAATTGCTGAACTTAAACTTGAAGATGGTTCTACTGTTGAAGAAGCGCGTATTGCACTTGTTCAAAAAATCGGTGAAAACATCCAAGTTCGTCGTGCTGCAATTGTTGAAGGTGAAAACCTTGCAGTTTATAAACACGGTTTAAAAATTGGTGTTGTTGTTTCTTACACTGGTTCTGCTGAAACTGGTAAAGGTATTGCAATGCACGTTGCTGCATTCAATCCTGTTGCTGTTACAGCTGAAGATGTTTCTGCTGATCTTATCGCTAAAGAGAAAGAAATTGCAGAAGCAAAAGCGATTGAATCTGGTAAGCCAGCGAACATCGTTGAAAAAATGGTTACTGGTTCAGTTGAAAAATACTTGAACGAAGTTGTTCTTGAGCGTCAAATGTACGTTATTGACAACGATAAGAAAGTAGCTGAAATCTTGAAAGCAACTGCAACTACAGTTGTTCAATTCGTTCGCTTCGAAGTAGGTGAAGGTATTGAGAAGAAAGCTGAAATGAGCTTTGCTGATGAAGTTGCTGCTGCTCAAGCTGCTGCTGCACAATAATTTTACTGTTTCAGTAAAGTTTAAAAACTCCTCATTTTTGAGGGGTTTTTTTATGGGCACTCATTTAGCTAAAGTAAAAATTAAACAAAATAAGAAGAATTATTTAATCTAAATTTAGATTATTATTCTTTTATAATTTCACAATTAATATTGGTTAGAATCAAACTTTATGGCAAATAAAACTCAATTGGGTATTGGTGCTGCAATTGCAGTATTAGTGGCAGCTTATTTTGGCAGTGATTTAAATCAAGCTAGAAATGAATCGACTCAACAAGAAAAAACGCAATATTCAACACAACAGAATAATCATACTGAATCAAAATATTCAGAAAATCAAAATTATTCAAATAATCAGCCTAATACACAACTCGACCAACCATCACATCATTCACAGATAGAATCTGGAAAAAGTAGCCAAAATAGGCATGGGCTTGAGGTTATTCGTAAAGCATTTGACTCAAAATTGAGTAATGTTCAAGTTCAGTCTGTTGGTCAGGTTAAAGCGCTATTACGTGATGATAATGAAGGTTCACGTCATCAAAAATTTATTCTTGCTTTGGATAATGGACTCACGGTATTGGTCGCTCATAATATCGATCTTTCGCCACGAATCGATAATTTAAAAAAAGGTGATACCGTTGAATTTTTTGGTGAATATGAATATAGCAATCAAGGTGGAGTTATTCATTGGACGCATCACGATCCGCAAAAAAGACATGAAGATGGTTGGCTAAAACATAATGGTAAAACCTACAGTTAATTTTAAATATTTTTAAAAATTAAGCACTCGTATAGCAATTTTGTTCTATACGTTTTTTTTTATCATGTTATTTTAAAATACTATCATAAGTCTGAATCGAAGAAATGCAGGAGTGGGCAAGTTATTTTCACCTGAAAGAGTTGGGTGGATTAGAGTTGTTAAAAGCACAATATCACCAAAAACAATTTTCAAAGCATGTGCATGAAGGTTATTGCATTGGTGTGATTGAAGATGGCGCACAAAGTTTTTTCCGAACAGGACAGCTACATACAGCACCGAAGGGCGACATTATTTTAGTTAATGCAGATGAAATTCACACAGGTTCATCTGCGGTGGAATCTGGTTGGAAATATCGCGCGATTTATCCAACGCCTGAAATGCTTTTAGATGCAGGGCAAGATTTTTTTACGGTTAAAAATAGTGTGCCGTGGTTTCCACATGCTGTCGTGCATGATGTAGGTTTGGCGCAGCAGCTATTGTTACTCTTTGATTTATTAGAACAAAAAGAAAATGCTCTATTGAAGGAGAGCATGTATTTATCGACTTTGGCGCGCTTAATTAGTCGTTATGGACGAGCTAAATTAACACCTGCGGAATTACCAGAAGCGCAGCATAAAGTTGAAATAGTCAAAGATTTATTAAGCAGCTTTCCAGAACATGACTATTCATTGACAGATTTGGCGACACATGTTGGACTGAGCCCTTGGCATTTTTTACGTGAATTTAAAAAATATACGGGTTTACCACCACATAGTTGGTTGGTACAAATTCGCTTACGTAAAGCTCAGCAATTGTTAAAGCAGGGGAATAATATTGCTATGACTGCACAAAATTGTGGCTTTTCAGATCAAAGTCATTTTAATCGCCATTTCAAAAAAGCGATGGGTGTAACGCCTTCACAATACTTAAGTACTTTAAATTTATAGTTTAAATATCAAAATTTACAATCAATTATCCAAATAGCAATTTTATTCAAGCTATCATCCTTTATTTTTAAGATACTCATTTTATTCTCAGTTTTAGGTTTTGAAAATGAGTGGTCGTTTTGATTCATATTCTTCAGAAACAACTGCAAATTCAACATTCAATAAAAAAGCATTCTTCCAAGGCGTTATGGACATTTTACCGCTATCCATTGCAGTTTTACCTTGGGGAATTCTTGCAGGTTCAATGGCAGTCAATGCTGGTTTAAGTTTTGCTCAAGCGTTTGCCATGTCTGCGATCTTTTTTGCAGGTGCAGCACAATTGGTTAGTCTCGGCTTAGTGATGTCGAATGCTTCAATATTCACGATTGTGATTACAGTTTTCTTTCTGACTAGTCAGCATATAATTTATGCACTCAACTTCCGTAAAGAGGTGAGCCAATTTCCATTAAAACAGCGATTATTGATTGGTTTTTTACTAACAGATGAATTATTTGCCGTTGGCATTGCGAAGAGTAAACAGCGAACATTTGCCTATTTATTGGGTGCGGGCGTATGTTTTTATTTAGCTTGGTGTCTGTTTAGTCTAATCGGGATTTTATTGGCGCAAGCCATTCCAAATTTAGAAAGTTTACATTTAGATTTTTCAATTGTTGCAGTTTTTATTTTGATTATTGTACCCATGATTAAAAACTCTTCGACGCTGATTGGTGTGATGGCGACGCTTATTTCAGCCTGCACTTTTAAATATTTTCAACTTGAAGGTGGGATTGTATTGTCTGGAGTACTTGGAATGTTTTGTGCAATATGTGTTGCGAATGTAATTGGGGTAAAGGAAGGTAGGGCAAAAAAATGACTTGGGCTTTATTACTCACTTTGGCTGCTATCGTATTTATAAACCGTTATTTTTTCTTAGAGCCAAAAGTTGCTTTGAAGCTTCCCATCGTGGTTGAAAATATGTTGCAGTATTCAGCACCATGTTTACTCACAGCAATTTGTGCTCCTATTGTATTTTTTAATGGCGGTCAATGGAGAAGTTTGCCTTTAGATGCATATTTTTTAACAGCCATTATTTGTGTTGTTTTAGCCATTATTTCAAGGAAAATTCTACTGAATCTAGGGCTGAGTTTATTGTGCTTTTATGCTCTATTTTATTTCTTAAACTGAAAAAGTAGGGGGTAAATCTCTTTTTGAAATTTAACCCACGTTTATTTACGCTAAAAAGCCAATTTCTGGCGAGTTTTCCATTTTGGTAGTGCTTTACTTAGGTATGCATCCATGCACCATACAGGGCCAATGAGGAGGAATTGGAGGTCTTTAAAAAATGATGGTTTTTTACCTTCCACTTTATGACCGTAAAATTGTCCAATCCAAGCCAAAACGAATATGCCAATATAGAAGCCAACACCGACTGGAAGTAGATAAATCAACCAAGCCATGACAGCAATTAAAGCGGTCATTGCAACGGCAAGAACAATATCTAAGCGAGTGTAGAAAACCAAAGTTAGCACGATCAGCAGTGCTGTGAGCAATGCACTAAAATGAGCAAGTATACCAATAATGGCAAATAAAATCGCTGGGACACATGCCCAGTGAATTGCTTTATTGGTTTGGTTTTGATGACTTTCACTATATTCATCAAACCATTCGGTAATGGTTTTCATTTGGCTCTCCATGCGTTGCGGTTGGCTATATTATAATTTTTGCTGAAAACAATATAAATCAGAATTGGATTTGGGTCAAAATCTAAGCTTTAAATAATGCTAAAAGCAGATAGGTGTCTTATATTTTTAATGTGTCGCTTGATAGAAATTTAAAATATCACGTGCCCAGGTTTGGTGTTCTGGTTTAAGTGTGACTTTGATTTCCTGAAAATTGGTGACATCATTGCCATCACTTTCATCTGCATAATAGGCGATCCCATGTGTTTTGTTGGGGGAGTTGGGAATTTGATAACTAAAATAAACTTTATTCTTATTGGCTTTGACAATGTTTAACAGGTGATTTTTATCTTCAATGGCACCAAATTCATTGTCTAAACTGAGTTTTCTTACCTTGGGGAAATATAAACTTGCGTTATGCATCGCACAGCCCACACAAGCGGAAGAATTATAAATGGTGATTGCTTCATCTTTGTTTGGACTAGCAAGTACTGTAGAAGCGATTCCTGATGGTCCCATATCTATATGAATAATTTGCCATGTCTTTGGCATGAGTGCTGCCCCGATACCTGGTAATAGGATGATTTTGAAATTTTTTGCTTCGGTCGCAGATAATTTATAATTGAACTGACATTTGACTTGTTGAAGATTGTCATTATTACAAGCTGAATAGTCTTTATAAAACCCTGTGTCATCAAAAGGACTGGGAATTGCTGCAATATAGGCATCAATGGAAACTTGATTGCTGAGTATCGCAGCAGGCAGCTTTTCAATTTGATGCTGCTGACTGGGAGCTTTGTTATTCTTCATATCGGGAAAAGTGGGTTTGAAAATGGAGATATCTCCATAAGCAAAACCACTTAGGCTCAATAGTATGATTAAAAATTTCAAATAGAGCATGTCCTATCCCTACTAGTCCTTATTGAGGACTTTGATAAATCAACCGACCTTCTTTGTAAGTTGCTAAAATTTTAATATCTTTAATCTTTTGTGACGGTACTTTTAAAGGGTCATGATCTAAAACGACAAAATCTGCCAATTTGCCTTTTTCTAAAGTGCCTTTATCTTTATCTTCAAAGTATTGATATGCAGCCCAGTCTGTCACTGATTTTAATGCAATATAAGGACTGACTTTTTGATCCTCACCTAATACATCTCCAGAACGGGTGGTACGATTGACGGTTGCATCAATCACCATCATATTTTTAGGTGGAATGACAGGTGCATCATGATGTTCAGTAAAAATCATATTACGTTTTAAAGCAGAAGCAGTAGGAGAAATTCGATTAGCACGTTCAGGACCTAAAGTTTCATGTTTATGCCAATCGCCCCAATAATAAGTGTGCAATGAAAAGAAAGATGGAATTAAGCCCAAATCTTTAGCACGATCGAGTTGATCTTCACGTATGGTCTGTGCATGGATAATGACATTACGACGGTCTAATAGACCAAATTTTTGATTGGCAACGGCAATGGTTTCTAAGTATTGGTCTATCGCTGCATCGCCATTGGCATGCGCCAGAATTTGCCAATGCTTTTCATAAGCAAGATTAATGGCATTTTGAACCATTTTTTGGTCAGGATAAGCAGGGTAACCACGATAATCTTTGGTTTGTCCTTCAGGTGGAATTAAATAGGGTTTTGTTAACCAAGCAGTTTTTCCTTGTGGAGAACCATCTAAGCTTATTTTCACACCACCAATTCGAAAATGGTTTTGATATTGCAAGCTTGAACCATATTTAAGCATGTACGCTTGTTCATTCATCAAGTCAGGATAAACTACGACATCAATATCTAACTGCCCAATATTAGCGAAGCTGCGCCACAATTCCGATGTACCTGCATCTGCACGACCTTCTTGGACAGTGGTATAGCCATTTTTAATATATGTTTTTAAAGCTGTTTTTGCCATATTCTGCATAATTTCAGGCGGGACTTTGCTAAATGCTGTTGCCATTGCTGAGAAAACGGCAGCTTCTTCTAGAACACCATCTGGCTCTTGTGAATTCTTTTTGCGACGAATAATACCACCAGTTGGATTCGGCGTATTTTTATTTATCTTTAAAAGCTCTAATGCTTTGTGATTCACAGAAGCTAGATGCCCAGATTGATGTAAAACAATAATTGGCTGTGTTGTTGAAACTTGATCTAGATCGGTAGCAGTTGGATGACGTTTTTCTTTTAGTTGGGCGTCATCATAACCATTACCAATAATCCAACCTTGTGTGGCTTGAATGAAAGCCTGATTTTGCTGTTGCCATTTGGATAAAGCATGAATTAACGATGGAATATCAGAAACATCACCATCTGGTTCAGGATATAAATTAGCGACCGTTTGTTGTAAACCTACGCTATTTAAATGACTGTGTGCATCGATAAAACCAGGGAGTAAGATGCGCTTTTGCAAATCTATGAGTTGTGTATTTTTATTCTTAAATTTTTGTGCTTGTTTTAAATCTCCCGCAAATTGAATACGACCATTTTCAACGACCAATGCTTCTACATATTGAGGAGTCATACCTTGCATGGTGATAATTGAACCACCATGAATAAGCATATTAGATTGAGTTGTTTCAGTAGGCGCATTTGTTTGCTGTGGTTTGGATAATGTGGCACAGCTTGTTAATGCGGTTAAATTGGCAATAAGGAATACGGGTAAGATAAATTGAGATAGCTTGGTTGGTGAGGCTGGAAACATTTTTATCTCCCAAAAATTGGAATTAAAGCCACAGAAATTATTATGAAATATAGGTATGCAATATTTAAGCTAACAGAGTTGCTTATTTTTGTATAGGAACAAGATTTAGATTAATTTATGAGAACTCAAAAAATCAGCATTAAGCGTGACGATAATCACGCTACTATTGGAAATGATTACACAAATTTTCTTCGAAAATATAAAATACATAATAGGGATAAAGCCAAAGTGATGAATGAAGGGCCATAACCTATTGGCGTTGCAAGTAAGCCGACCACAACTGCACCCGCAACAGCACCACCATAGTTAAAAATATTCACACGAGCAATAATTTCGTCACGTCTATTTTCATCCAATTTACCCGCTGCGGAGAATGTGAGTGGGACTAAAGCACCGACAGCAACACCTGCAAGTGCAAATCCAGTAATAACCACAGTTAAAGAATGTCCTATCCCTGCAAGCGCACAACCTACTGCACCAATCAATATCGTGATAACAGCTAACCAAGACGTTGTTTTAAATTTTAGAATATAATCTAAACTTAAACGAGTCATCAAAATACCAACTTGATAAGCGGCGTAACCCAACGGAGCGACAGTTGCAGAACTTGCCAGAACATCTTTGAGATAAATTGAACTCCATGTGCTGATTGCAGAATCTACCGTAAAAGCGATGAAAATAATGAATCCAAATGTCCAAAGTTGTTTTTTTGGAATTGGTTGCTTTGTTTGAGGGTTTAATGCGGCAGTCTCTTTGCTATGAAATAACCATAATCGAGAGACCTGTGAAGCCATTAGCGCCATGCACACCGCAATACACAAAGCAGCAGTCGCCCCCAGTTGCGTAGAAACGGTTGCAGACATGATTAGCGCACCGATAAATGCGGCAGCGGTATAGCAGGCAAAGAAGCCGGCTAAGGCACTTTTCCCTAATTTTTGTTCTACCATCACGGCTTGCATATTTAATGCGGCATCTAAACAGCCTAAGCCAAGTCCATAAATAAGAAAACTGATCACCATCACATAGGTTTGGTTACCCAAGGTAGCACATAACATGCCAATAGCTTCAAAAATAAAACCGATGATGATGGCAATTCGTGAGCCAAGTTTGACTGCAATCCGATCTGCCATGATTGATCCAAGTGCAGCAGCAATACAAACACCAAGGATAATGATCGATAGTTGATCATCAGACAGCTTAAAACGATTTTTGATTGTAGGGAGTGCAGTCATGACTGTCGCATAGCCAATCCCTTGTGTTGCAAAACCTATTGCAATGGCTTTTTTTGCTTTTGAAATAGCATGGTGATTTTCTTGTAGCAAGTCGAAGCGTTCTTCCATGATTTACTCATATTTTTATTTTGTTTATTCAATGTCAACAGACCCGAGTGCGCTCATACATCCTGTACGAGGCACTTTATTCGATTGTATACCGAAATATCTAAATGAGAAGAGGGCGTTATGATTTATTCACGTTATTCAAATTTATCATTAACGGATTATATTCAAATCCTTCAGGCATTAAAAAAGCCACTTCAAGTGGCTTTTGTTAAATGCAAGCAGTGAACTTACGAGTTTGGACCATCAACGCGTTCAATGCTAACACGTCCCGTTCCTGAATTTGTAATACCTAAGCGTTTAGCAGCACCATAAGAAAGGTCTAGTACACGATTACCATGGAATGGGCCACGATCGTTTACTTTTACAACCACACTTTTACCATTATCTTTATTCGTTACACGAATAAAGCAGTTTAATGGAAGGCTCCGGTGAGCAGCAGTTAATTCATTCATATCGAATGTATCGCCACTCGCTGTTTTACGACCGTGGAATTGGCGACCGTACCAAGAAGCAACACCAGTTTGGCTAAATTTGCGAACTGTGTTTGAAGCCACTTGGTTAAGTTTATCAATTACTGAAGGCTCATCGTCAGGAACTTGAATTTTAGCCGCAATTGTTTGACGACGTACTTTGTCGCCAGAACTTTCAGTAATTGACAAACTATTTAAGTTTGAAAAGTGAGAATTAAAATTTGTTGAATCTTTGCTAATCACACGAGAAGCGAGACTCGAACTATCTGAATCATTGTTTAAGTAAGATGACTGAACCATTTCTGAGTTCGCTTGCGTCATACTTAAACCCATGGTCAGGGCAATCATATATTTTAGTGAAGCATGCATCGTTTAACTCCTTGGAACCTCAAATTTAACTTTCTAAGTCGCTGAAAGTTAACCATAGAGGTCTGTAAATTCACTTGTGCAACTGCATTTAACGAAAAGGATGATATTCAAGCATGATGAAATGTGTCTAGTAATATTTATAAAACAGTTACAAAAAGGACAAATACTTACAGTAATTGATTAAAAAATAATCAATATTGTAACTAAATATTTAAAATGTAGAAAATGTGACCAATTTTATGAAATATTTTCTTGACTTTGGTCACATTTGGTAAATCTAATGAATTAGCGGCTCACAATTTCAGTGCCTAAAAGCCATAAAGCTGTCGCATACATACGGCTTTTATTATAGGTGGTAATCACTTGGAAATTAGGGTAAGTGATGTAGTAAATAGGACCGTAATCGTCTTGTAATTGAATGATATTCACCAAATCTAGGTCATCGATTTTTACAATAGGATTAAGCGGTGTAATGCCTAAATTTTTAACAGAGCCATAAGGTACAGGTTGAGTTAAATCTTTGGCGATAACCGCTTCAGGATTATTGCCTGTATAGCGTGCTAAAAATGCAATCGGGCGATTTCGCTGCCAACCATGTTGAGCTAAATAATTGGCAATAGAACCGATGGCATCTACAGCTGAATTGCGTAGATCGACATGACCATTTCCATCATAGTCCACACCAAATTTAGGAATATTACTTGGCATAAATTGTGGGTAGCCGACAGCCCCTGCATAGGAACCGACCACTGAATTTGTCGGAACACCATCTTTATATGACCATGCGATGAGCGCAGCTAGTTCATCTTGAAAGTATTGTGCACGGCGTGGGTAACCAAAACCGAGTGTTGCTAGTGCATCACGGGTGATAAATGAGCCTTTATTTGCACCATAACCCGTTTCGACACCTAAAATACCTAAAATAATTTCTTGTGGTACGCCAAATTGCTGTTCAGCACGATTAAGTGTATCGGCATATTGGTTTTTAAAGCGCACACCGCGTTGGATTGTGCCTTCAGCTAAAAAATTGGTTTTATATTGATACCAAGGTTTACTTTCCCCAGGTCTGTCCATAATGTTGATAATATTGGGCAAATTTCGGGAACCATTCATTGCCCAATCAACTTGTTCAGCACTTAAACCATAGGTTTGCATGGTTTTTGCTTTAAAATTGTTATATTCAGGATGATTTGCAAAATCATTGGCTTGGCAAAAACTAGTAATAGAGAAAGCAGCCGCACAAAAAGTGATATTTCTAACTTTCTGTAAAAGCCCAAGACTAAACATAGGTTATATTTCCTAATTATTTATGATGAAATTAGCGATGCGTATGAATCGACATCACAATGCCAAATGTAGCCATTAAAGTAATAATTGCAGTGCCACCATAACTCATAAAAGGTAAGGGAACACCAACTACAGGTAAAATACCACTGACCATGCCTGCATTTACAAATACATAAACAAAAAATGACAAAGCAAATGTACCTGCAACCAAACGACCAAAATTATGGAAGCATTGTAAACTTATTTGGAATGTTCTAAAGATAATACAGAAATAGATGGTAATGAGCAGAATGATTCCAATTAATCCAAATTCTTCAGAAAAAGCAGCAATAATAAAGTCGGTGTGACCTTCGGGTAAGAAGTGTAAATGCGATTGTGTGCCTTCTAAGAAGCCTTTGCCTGAAAATCCACCAGAACCAATGGCTGTTTTAGACTGGATAATATTCCAACCTGTTCCTAGTGCATCTGCTTCAGGGTTAATTAAGGTCAGTACACGTTGCCGTTGATAGTCATGCAGTAAAAATGTCCACGCAACTGGAATAATCACGGCTGCTGCCCCTATAGCTGCCAAAATCATTGTCCAAGAAAGCCCACTCAAGAAAAGTACAAAAATACCGCTGGCTAAAATGAGTAATGACGTTCCTAAATCCGGCTGCTCGGCAATGAGAATAAAAGGGATACCAATTAACAGCAGTGAAAAAAAGATATTTTTAAAACTCGGGGGAAGCGGATTACGTGATAAAAACCAGGCGATCATTAAAGGCATGCCAATTTTCATAAATTCACTGGGTTGTACGCTGCCAAAACCGGGAATATCAATCCAACGCTGTGCACCCATACGCACTTCACCAAAAATTTTGACGGCAACTAAACAGACCAGTCCAAAGATATAAAAATTGGCGGCAAAAGCTTGATAAATTTTAGGTGGAATTTGTGCTAAGCCACACATCACTAAAAAACCAATGCCAAAACTCATGGCTTGTTTTGAAACCAGTCCCACATTTTGTGCAGAGGCACTATAAAGAACGGTTAATCCTAGTATGGCATTGAGGATTAAAAACAAACTGAGCCAGGGGTCAATATGCAGCTTTTGCCATCGGGATGGGAGCATCGCCGTGCTGATACCGTCACGAGGTGCATGACGTAGGAATTTATACTGAGAACTAGGTGCCATTGTTTATTTTTAGGGGGAGTAGAGATATACACGGCAGACTAGCACAACCGTAAGTTAAGGCAATCGTATCGGCTAGAGCTTACCTAAAGGCAACAATAGAAATATGTAGATAAAATTATTTTCAAACCATAAAAAGTAGACTATTTATACAAAAAATTGTGGAAGAAAAGCTATGATTTTTGATGATGATTATATATAGGTATTTTCTAAAAGTTTTCTTAAAATAAGAGAGGATCGGGAAATAATGTAAGGGTATGATTTTAAATAGTATAAGTTTATTAACTGCTTTAAAAAGCAGTCAAAATGTCTTTTCTTAAATGAACATTTTTTACTGATTTATATTTTCAATGATTTTATCTTTTTTGATAAAAAAATAAGGTCACAAAAAGTTAAAATTTGAAAAAACTTCTTTAAATGAACTGAGTGAATCATTGACCATTTAGCTAGGATTGAGCAATTGTCTGCCTCTTTCAAGTAGTTGCTGCTGATCAATCTGTGCAGGATGAAAATCGGCACGATAAAAAGCAAGATATTCTGGTAATAAACGTAGCATCATCTGTCCAAAGCCAAACAGTACTTTGGCATTCTTTAACAAAGCTTTTGGTTGGTAAAGGCTATTTTTACGATCCTGCCACAGTAAATTTGCAGTCATTAATGTCGTGCCAGAAATAAATCCAACGGTGATCGTACGCATACTGCGACGACGCTGCGCTACATTATTAAAAATACTCTGATAAACCTCAAAAGCAACGTGCTTATGTTCAATTTCTTCTACCGCATGCCAAAGCCACAATTGCATCATATTGGGTGTTAAGCCTTTAAACATGAATTCGGGATACTTCAGCATATAACCTGCCATGAGCGCAGTAAAATGCTCAAGTGCGACTGTAGCGGCAAGTTGGCGGCGTTGAGACAATGTTCTTAGACGCTTCATTTCCTTTACAAAAGCATCATCAAAGTTTTTTAGATGGTAATGTTCAGACTGAATGGCTTGATTAAACATTTCATGTGCTTGTGCATGATGTGCTTCCTGACCAATGAATCCTGCAATATCAGCCTGTAATTGTGGCTGCGAGATTTGATCTCGGACATTTCGTACAGTTTCGACAAAGAAGCGTTCGCCTTGGGGAAAGGTCAGTGACAGCGCAGTGAGAAAATGTGACATCAGCGTTGCATCTGTATATTGCCGTTGAACTTTTTTAGGGTTAAAACGGGTTTTACGAATCTGAATGGCAGATTGTATGCGTTGCTGATATTTTTTGCTGTTGCTTGATATTGTGTCCAACATAGCGAAAGCTCCTAATCAATAGATTTTGTACCACTTTTAGTCCTTATAGTTTTCTCTTTTCAGGAAAGTTAAGGGCTTATGTAAATGTCTAATATTGTTGTTTTAAAGCGCTGTGCTTCTATAACAGCAGAATAGATTTAACTTTGACATATTTATTTTAAAGGTCATTGGCATGAGTTTAAGTTTTTAGGTCATGATTTGTATATAAGGTGGGGCTGTAGCGTAGCGTTGTTTAAATAGTGATATATAGTCATCAATGACTTAATTTTTAGGTATAAAAAATGCCCTTATAAAAGAGCATGATTTACTTATGAATATCAATCCAAAATCTACATTGCTGTATTAAGGATAAAACAAGGTATTGTAATATTCAGCAACAGCTTTGATTTCTTCGTTATTTAGACTTGGAATCAATTTATCAATTGCAATATGCACCGCTTTTGTCACAGCTGATGCACCAATATCAGATGCTTTACGTTTAATCATACCCAAATCAAGCGTTTTATTAAAATCACGCATAAAATGGTTGATGGTCGCATCTGCAAATTGTTTGAAATAACCCGATAAAACCTTACGATCGACAATTTCACCAGCCACAATCGCATCAAAACTACCTTTTAAGTGGGCAATTAAGTCTGCATCAAGCGTTGTACCTACTCGTAATTGACCTTGTGGGTCTGTGAATAGGCTGTGTTCAGAAAAATCGACAGATTGACGGACAACGTCATTCTCAGCTTTACTCAATAGCTGTTTCAATAAAACAGCAACGGTTGATTTTACATAACCTGCTAGTTTTTCCGCAGTATCTCGTTTATCACTTGCAGGGAAGCGACGCACCAGTTCTACTAATAATGAGTTAATAATTTCATCATTAATGAGTAAAGCAGTTTGGTCACGTAAAGGGTACAGTGGTTCGTTGGAATTTTTTTTCTCAATTCCCGCCTGAATATTTTTTAATAACTCTTCAGAAGGAACAAAACCAAAAAAGGGCATGCTAAAAACCTCAATGTTTTATTGTCGCGCCAATCGAATCGGGCTTGGCATCCATGTTTCATCCGACACACGACAAGGGTTAATATCCAATCCCCCTCGACGCGTGTACGTTGCGTAAACCATCAGTTTTTCAGGTTTTAAATTTTGCCAAATATCGGCAAAAATTTGCTCCACACATTGTTCGTGGAAACCGTTATGCTGACGATAAGAGATAATATAAGCTAAAACACTGCGATAACAAGGTTTTTTACCGTGGTAACGAATAAAAACTGTTCCCCAATCGGGCTGACCTGTCACGGGGCAATTACTTCTTAATAAGTGAGAATATATTTGTATTTCATCACTTTTTTCAGAATCAGTATGCTCAGTATCAAATGCTAAAAGTGATGCATCAGGATGATTGACTAAGTGGTCAGGTTGTTGATCATCGATACAAATTCCTTGTGGCTTGGAAATATCTAGATTATCAACTTGGAATAAGCTCAAAGTTACAGCAGCTTGAGCCGCATTTGATAAGTCTTTTTCTACAACATCGATAAATGCTTGCGGAGAATCAAACTGGGTAAAGTTCATACTATTAAAGTAGAGTTTTAATGATTTTGATTCAAGTAAATTTGGAGATGTCGCAGGTATAGCGATTCGCCCAATTGCAACCTGAGGAATACCTTTCGCATTGAGCCAAGAAATTTCAAAAACATGCCACCAATCTTTTCCTTTATAGATGCCTTCTATGTCGGCATATTGTTCACGTGCTTGAGCACGTGAAATAGGGAAAAGAATTTCAGGTTGATATGTACTTGGGTAATCAGTTTCTTTACCTAATAAAGAGAGTTCAACAGACATTATTCACGCATTCCTGAACCACGAGAGAGTAGATAGTAGGCAATGACATACAGCAGACCACAGCAAAGTGTTACCACAACCAATGATAGTGAAACATTAACATCGCTATGACCTAAAATTCCAAAACGGAATGCATTGACCATATATACAATCGGGTTAATTAAAGAGAGATTTTGCCAAAATGGGCTTAAAGCACTAATTGAGTAAAATACACCACCTAAATAGGTTAATGGTGTTAAAACAAAAGTGGGGATGATTGAAATATCATCAAATGATTTTGCATAAACCGCATTAATAAATCCACCCAATGAAAATAATAATGAGGTAATAATTACGGTATATATAGTAACAAAAATATTATGAATAGCTAAATCTGTAAAAAATAGACTCATTGCCGTCACAATAATACCCACTAAGACACCGCGACATATCCCCCCAATCACATAACCCCATAGCACCATATGTAATGGAACAGGGCTCATAATGAGTTCTTCAATACTTTTCTGAAATTTAGCACTAAAGAAACTAGAAGACACGTTGGCATAACTATTGGTAATCACCGCCATCATGATAAGACCAGGCACGATGTATTGCATATAGCTAAAGCCGCCCATTTGACCAATACGTGACCCCACTAGGTTGCCAAAAATCACGAAATACAAACTCATTGTAATTGCAGGTGGTAGTAATGTTTGAGGCCAAATTCGCATAAAACGGCGGATTTCTTTAAGGACGAGCGTATAGAGCGCAACTTTGAGTTGGGTAAAATTCATTGCGCTTTTTCCTCAAGGTTTTTTTCAACCATTTTCACAAACAGTTCTTCGAGACGATTCGATTTATTACGCATACTACGTGCGCGAATTCCTTGAGCTTCTAAGAGTTGAAATAAATCATTTAAAGAATGTGCTCTATCCATGGTTACTTCTAAGGTGACGGGATCGATCAAATTAAATTTCACACCAATAATTTCGATGTGAATCGGTTCAATAGGCTGTTCTAAATCGAAAATAAAAGATTCTTCATTCAGTTGATTCAAGAATGCCTTCATTGAGGTATCTTCTTTAATCACACCACGGTCAATAATCGCAATTTGACGGCACAACATTTCGGCTTCTTCGAGGTAATGTGTCGTTAAAATGATCGATGTGCCATTTTCATTCATTTCAGTTAAAAAATCCCACATTGAACGACGTAATTCGATATCTACGCCTGCAGTAGGTTCATCTAAAATCAATAACTTAGGTTCATGCATCATGGCACGTGCGATCATCAAGCGACGTTTCATACCACCAGAAAGCATACGCCCTTGAGTATTTCGTTTTTCCCATAAGCCTAATTTTTCTAAATAGTGCTCTGCACGTTGTTCGGCTATTTTTTTGGGAATACCGTAATAGCCAGCTTGTGTAACCAGAATATCAAAGATTTTTTCGAATTGACCAAAGTTGAACTCTTGCGGAACGACACCCAAACATTGCTTGGCATGGGATGGATGCGAATCTAGATCATGGCCAAAAATTTCAACAGTGCCAGATGTTTTACGTGTCAAAGAGCTGATAATACTGATCGTAGTTGATTTTCCTGCACCATTTGGACCTAAAAGTGCATAAAACTCGCCTTCTGGAACGGTTAAATTAATTCCTTTGAGCGCTTGAAACCCATTTTGATAAGTTTTTGATAAATCTCTTAACACTAAAGCATCAGTCATGAAATTCTCACGTGGTTTGAAGAGTGTGTATTGTGAGCGATATAGATAAATAAACCAAGCGTAATACACGGAATTATCTGTTGCAAATACGGAACGTTGTTCAAAGACTAGGCATCAATTCAATCAGTTGTTTTATAAATGCTTTACCTCGGACTTTTTTTTGATATGATGTGCCGAGTTTCTTTTATGCGCCTATAGCTTAACTGGATAGAGTACAGGTTTCCGAAGCCTGTGGAGTGGGTTCGAGTCCCGCTGGGCGTACCATCTTGCTGTTCCTCCTTGTTTCAATTCGTCTCAAAACCCTTTATATTAAAAGCATCTAGACATTCTCTGATGTGTGCTGATAAAAACGGAAGCTTTCACTTGGTAAACTAAACGTACTCATCAGGAGTTTACCATGAGCAAAAAACCAAAGTTTTATACAGCGGAATTCAAAGCTGAAGCTATAAAACAGATTGAAGAAAATAAAGGCAATGTTTCGGAAACAGCAAGACAGCTTGGCATATTCATGCAAACGCTTTCCAATTGGTACAGCAAAGCTAAATCTGGAACATTAGTTGGAACACAACAATATTCCCCTGAACTTGCTGCTCTGCTCGAAGAAAATAAGAAGCTGAAACAGCAACTTAAAACTGCGGAATTGGAAAGAGAATTCTTAAAAAAAGCAACAGCGTACTTTGCCAAAGAAAGTCAGTGAGGTACGCCTGCATGAAACAGTATAAAGATACATACCCAATCACCATGATGGCGAAGCTGTTAAAAGTTTCAGTATCAAGATTTTATGAGTGGTTGAAAAGTGGCTTAAGCCAAAAACAAATTCGAAGAAATCAGCAGACCATCATGGTGAAAATAGCACATCAGGAGACCAATGAAAGCTATGGCTATATTCGCCTGAGTAAGCATTTACACGCTCAAGGTATTCAAATTAGCCAATATGCAGTACGTACAATAAAGAAGGTCAATAAACTCTTTTGCAAGCGCCATAAGCGCTTTAAAAGAACAACAAACAGTGATCACAACCGTCCCGTCTACAAAAACTTATTAGAGCAAAAATTTAACATGAGCACTCCAAACCACGCGTGGGTAAGTGACATTACCTACATTTAGACAAACGAAGGATGGCTATATCTGGCTGCTTCAAAAGATCTTTATACAAAGCAGGTTGTTGGCTATAGTCTAAATGAACGTATGACAGCACAGTTGGTCTGTGATGCTCTTAAAATGGCTATTCGGAATCAAAAACCGCCACAAGGCTTAATTGTTCACTCAGACAGAGGCAGTCAATATTGCAGTCATGTATATCGAAATATGATTGAAAAATATGATTTTCAAGGTTCAATGAGTAAGTGTGGAGACTGCTTTGATAATGCACCAATTGAAAGCTTCTGGGGCATATTAAAGAATGAACTTATACACCATCGTACTTATGAAACGAGGGAAAAAGCGAAAGCAGATATTACAAAATACATAGAGCTATTTTATAATCAGCAAAGAATCCAAAAGGGATTGGATTTTAAGACACCAAATCAAATGGCAGAGGACTTTTACAGGTTGGCTGTCTAGAATCCTCCCAAGCGAAAGCCTCCGTTTTTATCAACACATATCAGTTTTTTTTATGCCTTTTTTTGTTTTATCACTGGCTAGGCTGATCCCCAAAAAGCAAGTTTCATGTTCAGCTTGCCTGCTAGTGTTTCTTTTTGAGCATGATTCAGGAGAACACCATGAGTTCCGGTGCAAAACAAGGTTCAAGCTACGGTATTGAGGCAACACCTGGAGTCGTAGCCACAACATGGCAGACATTAGCATTCTCAAAAAATGGGATGGATGCTTCACCTAAAACCACAGAATCCCAAACGATTAAAGATACTCGTATAGCCGCAGGTGCATTGGTCACAAGTGCAGAGTTTCAAGGAGATATTGAGACTGAGTTTGCCTAAGGTATTCAAGATGACTTACTTGAAGGTATTGCATTCAATCAATGGGTGAATAATGTTTTAACCTTTGGTGGAACAACACGTAAAACGTTTTCAATTGTTCGTGGTTTTACCGATGTCGATAATTACCATGTATTTAAAGGTTGTCATATTAATCAGTGGAAGCTCACTATCCCTGAAGATGGCATCGTTACTTCTGTATTCTCTATTATGGGAATGGGTCGCATAGCTTATGAAGTCCATCCTACTGGTACGGTTACACCGACTGCTGATACGGTTCAATTTACTACCACTTCTGCGGGTGATGTATTAATTGATGGTGAGAAAAAGGCAGGGATGTGTGCCACTCAGATCGATCTGACGATTGATAATGCGATGCAGCTGCAGAAGTGCTTAGACTTTGAAAACAATATCGGTGCAATCCTCGAAACGGTAATGAAAGGCACAGGAACATTTACTTTAGCTTGGTCTAAAAATACTGCTGAGCTTTATGAAAAACAATTCCTGAATGAACCTATTGGGCTTGAATACACGTTGAAAGACAATGTAGGTAATAAATATAAACTGATATTGCCTAAACTCACTATCTCAGCACCATTACCAAGTGGGGCGATTAGCGACATTTTATCTACACAGTTTACTTTTGCCGTTGCTGATGTCGCACCTACTTTGACACGTATACCTACTGTTGTTGGACCTTAATCTTAATCGCCTTCGGGCGGTCTATTTTTGGATAGTAAAATGAAAATTGAAATTCAACAGCAAGAAGTAGCAGAATTTTCACAAGAATGGTTTGATTTTAAAGATGGTGTGAAGTTACGTATTGCTGATACAAGAAAGCCAGCATTTAACCGTGCACTTGAATTAAACAATATTCAGGCAGAGCAAGAACTGCAAGGGATGAAACAAGTTACCGATGATTCGGCAGTAAAATCTAGTCTTGCATTTAATCGTTCAGTTTCACATCTAATTACTGGTTGGAATGGTATAGAAACCAAAGATAATCCATTTGAATATAGTCCTAAAAATGCTGAGTTGCTTTGTACCAGCACTAAATATTCAAATGAAATTGTCGTATTTGCCATCACTAAAGCAAGCGAATTGAAGCGTATAGCAATGAAAGCAGTTGAAGATGAAGTGGGAAAGTCCTTAAGCACTATGAGCAAAGAAACCTCAAGTGGTCGGCAGAAAAGCAGAAGACATCTATAAAAAATTAGGGATTAAACCACTAGAGCGATTAGAAAAAAGCTTTACTGCTACATATCTTATTAAAGCTTTTAATATCATTTCTAAAGCTAGAAAGTTTATTGCCTTCCCTCATGGTGGGGCTTTTATCAAGAGCTATCACTTCGGGATATTCAGTCATATTTTGATATTTATGGTTGTGATGTTGAAAAAGAACTTTTTGTTTCATGCATATTTGCATTGGATGGGAAGTTTTTAAGTCAGCGTAATTCTTAGACTACCCCTTATTTATTTGTTATTTTATGAGCAAATATTGAGGGGTTTAATATGAAAAATGTGTTAATTGCTGCGACTTTAGGATTTGGGGTGGTTTTAAGTGGATGTGCTATGAATAATGATCTATTGAGCGGTCAATTTAGCGCAATAAAGCCCAAGTCTACAGATTTATCGGGATCTTGGTCAGGCAGTGGCGGTCCTTGGTTAGTGACGATCAAATTTAATAGCGATGGAACAGGTCTTATGTGTCAAAGCTACAATGGTAAAGACATATTGGATAAAATAAAGGTAGTAGGTGATGTTATTTACAACCAAAATAATCTCAAATTAAAAGTAATATCTAAAACAAATGACAAGCTAACACTAAAAGCCAATTATTATATGGGTGCGACCTTTAACTTTACTCCCGACCCGTTGCTAAAAAATGCATCGCCATACTGTGAAAGCGCCTTAAAGCGATTGGATTAGTGATTAATAAAACAGTAAATAAAAGCACCCTAGGGTGCTTTTTTAAATATTATTACTTTTACTTAGATTGCATGCTCTACATAAAAGTTGGACATTAACTTCAGAGTTGGAGCCACCCTTTGAAAATGGGATTATATGGTCAAACTCTAAGTATGATGTGGATTTACATTCTACACACTGCCCATTGCAACGCTGCCAAACAGTATTGCGAACTTCTTGTGTTATGTGCCTGGTATTATTTGTAGATTGACGTAGATCAAGTTGACGATGGAAACGTTTTACTGATTGCTCGATATGAGCCTCGACAAGATCAACATCTTTGCCAATATAAAATTCACCTGAATTACTCGCTGTTTTAGCTGTAATAAAAATCATATTTTTATTACTTTCATATGAAATAATATTAGATATTAATATATTTTTAGGTTTATCTGATTTATAAATAATTCTTTCACTTGTGATAAATAAGTCACCACGATAGCGTTCATTGTTATTTGCATTTTTCCGCTCAATTGTAAACAAGACTTCTCTTTGATGAAAAAACACTAATTCAGAATTTTTAATAACTATTTCATTGGTTTGAATTGGGGTTACAGAGCCTTTTTTAATTTTTGCAATATTATTAATACGCTTAATTGTTATATTGATTTCAGAAATAATTATGTGACTAGGTTTTAGGTAATCACATAAATGATTTATGTAGTCAGACTCCTCTTTACTTACAAAGCTATCAGCAATTATGTTAGCCAGTGTGTAGTGAAGAAAATTATTAATTAAAGTATCTGATTGTCTAAATAAATGAATTTTATCAAGTTCATTTTCTCTGCAAAATTCATCTAGCCATTGCATATTTTGATTTGTTAATCTTCCTCTTAATAGGAGTTGATTAAATTGAGAGAGGAATTCCTTTTGTTTCTTATGTTTTTCAATCATTTTTAAAGGAGATGAAAAAAGATCTCTAAGTGTATTTTTTATGATTGAAGGTGAGTCGAAAGCACTGCTATTCGATTGATGTTCAGTTGTATTTGGTGTTTCAGGAAGAGGTGGTGGTTCATCAGCTATGTCAACACCAAAGTACTCAGCCAGAGGTTTTAGACCACCATTAAAACCCTGTGCTACTAAGCGAAATTTCCATGCTTGCTGATGTCGATAAACTTCAGCAAGAATAAGTGCAACCTCATTTCGATTTTGACCTGTTATTTTAGCGGTCGCTACTGTTTGACAACTATCAGCTATTTTTAATTGTAAATGTCTAATATTAGAAAAATTATGGTCTTTATTTGTCATAGTTGCACAAATTGCAACCCTTCCAGTATCTGATGAAATATGTGGGAGTTTTAGAGTTATTGACATTGTATTTATATTTGTATTGGAGAGAACCACAGTTTGTGCTTGATTATGAGGTTGTCCATAAAAAATCATATCATCATCACCACGTACTTTTTGAGTTTGGTTTGATAGGATGTAAGCACTAAAATCTAAATCTGACAACTCAGCACCAAATACTTGAATATTAAGTGTAATTGTTGTTAGGGGTAATACTGTATTTGCACCAATAATAAGTTCTGTAGTCATTAAAAATCTCAATTGTTATTTTTATTAATTTCTTCAATAGTTAAGTGAAAACCAGAATTATTAAACTTTTTAGCAATATGAACTAAAAATTCCTCTAAAGGAATTTGATCTAGATCTGAAAAACATTGACCTTTAAAACTTTCTTCAAGACGGTAAACAGCTTCTGCTGTTATGGTTCTACCATTATCTAAAGCTGCCTTTTCAATTTTTTCTTTTAGTTCCATCGGAACGCGTAGGTTCATTTGGGGGTCATTGCGAGCCATGATGAATCCTTATAACCAATATATATTAGATAGTATTGCATCACAGTGCTTTACATCAATAAAGCACTGTGCTTTAATATGATCACCGTGCTTTATATGGAGCTGAAAATGGCAAGAACAGACACTCAAGTCGCAATTCGTATTCCTCCTGAATTGCATAAGCAATTAAAAGATAAGGCTGCAAAAGATGAGCGCTCAATGAATTATTTAATCAATAAGGCAGTTGAACTTTTATTAAACCAAGAGAGTGCGAAAGCATGATTATTACAGACAATAAAAAACCCCTAACAATCTTGGCGGATCAAGGGGCTTTAAATGTCATCACTAAGGAAGTAAACAACATGAGTAGTTTAGCATTAAGTTTCAATGAAGTAAATTTCACACCTGTTCAGCAGAAAGGTCAAATTTGGTTGACTGCAACCGAATAGGCTAAGGCTCTTGGTTATGCAAAATCGGATGCAGTGACTCAGGTTTATGAGCGTAATCAGGATGAGTTTAATTCATCAATGACCTTGACCCTCAATTTGAGTGTCTCGAAGAAAAGCAAAAATTTAACTAAGACGATCCGCATTTTCTCCCTTCGCGGTTGCCATCTAATCGCCATGTTTTCTAAAACAGAAATTGCTAAGCAATTCCGTAAATGGGTACTCGACATTCTTGATAAAGAAGTTGGCACACCAGTAGCCAAAACCCACAAATCAGAACGCACACCATTACATGATGCTCACGCCATGCTTGTAGCTAAGACTAAGCACCTAAACTCTAGTGATGCTTGGAAATTAATTAATCAGCGTTTTGGAACTAAGAGTATTGAAGAAATTCCTTACGATGCTATCCCTGTCGCCGTGGAGTATGTTCATCATTTGATTGCTTTATATAGTAATGCTGAAAAGAAGAGTGATGCAGAGTCAAACATTCACACAGTACTTCATGACCAGAATGTTCAATTCTTAATGTGGTATGTACCAATTCTTGCAAAGTATATTAAGGATGAAGTTTATCCCGCATTACGCGTAGTACAGAGCAACTATGCAGGGCATTTAAGTGGCTTGGCATCGGAAGCTGTATGTCATGCAAACTTATTGAATCGTAAAGCTATTGGATACGGTCTTACACTTAAGCATGTAGGGAATCAAACACCACATAGCATTGAATGGTATCTGTCTTAATAGAAAGTAATTAAGACCATCCGAAAGGGTGGTTTTTTATCGGGAAAATTTTATTATTTCTGTTTTAGACCTTATAGTAAAACTTCATAAAAAAAGGAAGTTGATAATGAAAAAAATAGCTATCGGATTATTAACAGGATTAGTGAGTATGAGCGGTTGGAGTGCTTGTACTTATAATTTTGATGCCTCATTAAGTCAAGTACAGGCGGCACTTGGTTATAACGCACCGAATATCACCTTATTTCCGCAAAACTCAAATCAAAAAGTTGGTTTGAATTTATTAGTAGGATTGCCATCAGGTTCAGCTGGTGATTATAGGATGAATATTGCTATGAGTAGCCAATTTGCAACACAATTGCTTGCTAATAACAATAATAACACATCTAAGTCATTAAAAACGGATGATAAAATTTTAAGCATGTTAAATTTAAACACTGGAACAAAAAATCAAATTACAACAAAAAATGTCACGAGTTTACCTATTGGAGATAAAATTTTACCTATAAGTGGAAATGTTGCAATTGAATTCAGTATGAAAGTACCAAATCAGTTAAGTAATGAAGGAGTTTTATCTACTTTTCCAGTAGGGGTGACTGGCGATCTTGATAATGGTGGGCTATTTTCGTTCTCAATTATATATGGAAATAGTGGTCCTGGAGCTACTCATGGGTATCAATTTATATTGGCAAGCTCTGGTTCACCTCAAGTTAATCTTACTGGATTTCAAGTAGTAAACGCATCGCAAATGCAAAAAATTGGGTTTTACTTTAATCAGACTTCGAATCAAATCGGTTTAATTGTCAATGGGCAAAACCAAGGATATGTATATACACTACCAAGTAAAGCAAAAAACATAGGTGTTTTGAACAGTACCATCTATCAAAATATTGATTCAGCTGATTTAAATAAGGAATTTTCAGTAGAATTTATAACTGATCACTCTAAATATACACAAGCATATCCAACTGGAACAACCGATATGTGCGGTACCGTTATCTAAAAATTTAATTACAATCTGTTATTGGTATTTTGATTCTTTTAACGCCAGATACATATGGTTTTTTTAAATCTGAGATTTAGAGCTACACGCATAAGAGAAAGACGTATATCAGTTATATACAATTGGTACGAATAGAACTTTAAATCCACTAAACATAAGCTAACTACATTGTTGGCTTTTTTATTACCCGAATAAAGCAAAAAGCCCGTGACTCGTAATCATTGGCTTTTTTTTTCCAATCCAAAACACAGACTTAAGTAAAAGAACATTTATGAATTTTAACCTAAAGATGTAGGTTGATAAAGTGATGAATAAATTGTCAGAAAGCAAGGCGCTAAGAATATGGACATACATCATAGTGTTTTTAGTTGTGGGGACATGGCAACTAGCTCCAATACTTGAATCAATAGCCAAAATTTTAGAAGTGCTTAAATAAAACCGACCCAATAGAGGTCAGTTTTTTTATATCTGTCGCGCCTGTAGGCGCTTTTTTTATGCCCGTAGGAAAGTGATATGGCAGAACAACGCAGTACGCTTATTATTGAGATTAGCTCAGAACAAGCGCTTAGAAATGCACGTGCTTTAGATCGAGAACTACAAAGTATTGAGCGGACAGGTAATCACGCAACCACATCAATGAATTCAATGTCTGTAGCAGCAAGAAACCTTGCAGTCTACATGATGGGGGTTGTTACGGTTGGTGGTGCCATTGCGAAGATGAATGATTGGACTAACCTTAACAACCGTCTACGCTTGGTTACTGATACTCAAAAAGAGCTAAACATAGCAATGAAAAGCACCTTTGATATTGCTCAACGCTCAGGTTCAGCATGGGGTGGTACAGCGGCAATTTATCAAAAAATCCAATATAACAGCGAAAAACTAGGATTAAGTCAGACTCAGGTTGCGAAAGTTACCGAATCAATTTCCAAATCAATTAGTAACTCAGGATCAAGCGCTCAAGCCGCAAGTGCTGCTTTGTATCAGCTTGGGCAGTCATTTGATAAGTCATCTTTAAATGGTGATGAATTTGTCTCTATGTCTGAAAATGCAGGCTACCTTTTGGATGTTTTTGCGAAAGGTTTGGGTGTAACTCGCGCTGAATTGAAAGAAATGTCATCTCAAGGCTTGTTAACCACCGACAAAATGATTGAAGCAATTCAAAAAATGTCAGGGTCTATTGAAAATGATTTTGGTAAAACCAATTTCACGATCGGTCAGTCTTTCACTCAGCTTTCTAACGCCGTGACTGAGTTTGTTGGTGAGGCTGGTAGTGGAAGTGGTGCGGCAGCTGGCTTATCAGGAGCTATTAGCATACTTGCTGAAAATCTTGAGGTAGTAGTTAATGGCTTGATGATTAGTGGCGCATATCTAGTCGGTACTTATATTTCTGCGTTAGCAATGAGTACTGCAGCAGGTTATGTAAAAGCAAAGCAGCTTGTTGATCAAACCATCATTCAGTATGCAGCTATTAATTCCGAAAAAGCGGCAGCCGCAACAGCCTTGGCAGCGGCAGAAGCGAAAGTTATTCATACACAAACCACTCTTGCTGCAATATCTGCGGAAAAAGCATTAGAGATTCAGAGGATTAAAGGGCAGATTAGTGACATTGGTCGAATTCAATCGACAACTCGTATGGCAGGTCTTCGTCAAGTAGAAACTCAAGTAACTGCGGAATTAACGATTGCAGAAACTACTTTGGCGGCTGCTAGGACAAGATCGACAGCGGCGGCGGCAGCAGGGATGGGTGTTGGTCGTGGTCTGCTTGGAATTTTGACTGGGCCTGTAGGCTTAGATATAGCGGTTGCGGGTGTTGCAGCGTATTATCTAATACTGAGGGATAGTACAAAAGATACAACCTCTACACTAGATTTACAGAAAGGTACTGTGAGTGAACTGGTTGCTGAGTACTCCAAACTTGATGATCTTCAAAAGCGTACGACAATGCGTGAGCTTGAAAAGCAAGTTAGAGATTTATCCACTGCCTACACGGTTTCATTTTCTGATCTAAATGCTTTTATTGGTTGGCTTGAAGATTCAGGTTCTGTATCTGAAAGTACCGCAAAAGAAGTTAATGCTTTATTTAAGGAGTACCGTAAAGGTAGCTTAAGTGCATCTGATTTTGCTACTGCTATCAATGGGCTGTCGGGAGTTCAAGGTAATCATAAACAAAAAATTGATGATCTAACAACTGCACAAGCAAAGTCTAAAACTGAATATGAAAAGGTTAAAACAGCACAAGATGCGCTCACAAAGCAAACCAGTTCAGCAGTTAAAGCAAATAAGGATGAGGCTGAGTCAATTGATGCTAAGCGCTTGGCACAAGAAAAACTTAGTGCACTTGATAAGAGTTATGCTCAAAAAAACCTAGATATTGATTTTTCACGAATCAATATAAAAAATCATGGTTTAGAGATGGGTAAAGCCTTAGCAGAGTTTTATGATGAAAATAAACTATCAAAGACTCAAAAATTATCAGTTGAGCAGTGGGGTATATTTCAAAAGAATTTTAGTAAACAGCAGGAGCTAAAAAATCTTGAAAACGATATTACTCAGTCTAAAAAAGATCAAACAAAGGAGTTAGAGAAGCAGCAAAAAGCACTCCAGGTGAATGCCAAAGTTCAAGCAAATGCTTCTAAATACAATTTTAACGGTATTGAAGGTAAGTATGGAATTCCATCAGGACTTCTTTCTGGTATTCACATGCAAGAATCTCGTGGAAATGTAAATGCTGTAGGGCCTCAAACAAAATACGGTACAACCAAGGGTGGATTCCAATTTTTAGACTCTACAGCCAAAAGATTCAAGTTATTCGGTAATGATGTTTTTGACCTTGGGAAATCTGCTGATGCGGCTGGACAATACCTACAGCTTTTGTATAAGAAATTTGGAGATTGGGATAAGGCTATTTCTGCATATCATGCGGGTGAAGGTAATGTTGCAGCCGGAAATAATATAGGATCTGTGAATCGTCAATATGTTGCAAACGTAAAAGGCTATATTGCAGGCGCTAATGGATATTCAGGATCATCTAAAGACTTTGATTTAAGCATGGATGATCAAGCCAAATATGCGCAAAAAACTTTGGAAGAAATTGACCAGCTTAATGCAAAATACTCTAATGCCGATGTTATTCGCAATAAAGATCGTTTGGCTGAGATTGCCGAAGCTGAAAGGCTTGGACAAGCCCAACTGATTGATCAAATCAACCTTAGATATTCAGATGAATCTTATCTAGCAAAGCTTCAGCTTGATCAACAAGTTAATGGTTGGAAATGGGTTGGTGAAGAGCGAATTAATAAAGAGGCTGAAATCAATCGTGCTGCGACCAATGCTTCTAAAGAGTTCAGTAAAGATCAAAAACAACTTGTAATGAATGGAATTGATGCTTTATCAAAGTATGAGATTGATGAGTATCGTAAAACCCAAAAGCTTAAAATTGCTGAATACCAGATGGCTTTCAGTCAGCCTTTGACAGAGTTACAAGCTGAAGTATTGGATATGCAAGCCAAAGCTAGCATGGGCGGCGGTTATGGTACTTGGGCGCTTCAAAATCAGTACGGGAGGGATCTTAATTCATTTGGTGATGATTACGATAAAAATGTAAATAACATCAATGAAGATAAAACCATTACTGATGATGCCACTCGTAAACAGTTATTGCTTCAAGCAGAAGAGTCTTTTAGACAAAGCAAGTTAGCTTTGAATGAAAAATATACTTTACTTGAACAGGATTTGGCAAAATCTCAGCATCAAGAGCAATTGCAGATATGGGGCAGTTTACTAGGGCAAGCGCAAAACACTTGGTCTCAAATCACTCAAGCTGTAAAAGATTCTAATGGGGAGCAATCAGCTTCATTTAAAGCGGCATTTTTAATGCAACAAGCTATGGCTTTTGCTTTAGCAATTGTTTCTGCTCATTTAGCTGCTGTTGAAACTACAGCTGATACACAAAGATTTACAGGGCAAGATTGATCGCATCGGTGAGATGGATGGTGATATTGCAGACATTATTCAATCCGTTCAAAACGTTGAAAATGGAATTACACAAGAACGCAATGAGCGTATTGCGGGTGATAATCAAGTTTTAAATGAATTAACGATTTATAAGTTGAGTAATGATCAGAAGGTAGCAGCCGTTGTTGAAGATGTAGATTTACTGGTGGATGCACAACAGGTTCAGGCCATTAAAATTGAAGGCATTTACGCTCAAGTGAATCCACCTTTAATTGGTTCGGTGTCTGATTTGATTGGTAATTCTGGCGGTTATGCAGGTGTTTGGTCTGAGCAATCAGCACGTATTGAAGCGGATTTCGCTCAAGCTATTCGAACAGATACAGTGCAGACAGGGCTGAATGGTAATAAAGCAGCTGTTCAAGAAGTTACACAATCCGTTAATGGTTTGTATGCTCAGAAATACACAAAACTTGATGTGAATGGAAAAGTTGTTGGTTGGGGTGGGGCGAATGATGGTGTTGAAGGGAAATTCATCTTTAACTTTGATTCGCTTGCGATTGGTAGTGGTGGTAGCGCAGGTTATTACCCCTTTATTTTTCGTTCAACACCATTTACTGATCCAGTCACAGGTACGGTTTTCCCTGTTTCAGCTTACCTGAAAGCGGCAATGATTGATTACCAATCAGTGAATACATCTCATATTGTTGATTTATCAGTTAAGACGGCCAAGATTGATTCTTTGGCCGTGACTACAGCAAAAATTGATAATTTAGCAGTGACAGAGGGGAAAATTGCAAACCTTGCAGTAGATACGCTGAAGATCAAAGACAATGCTGTGACAGTACCTGTTTCTGCATTTGCTGAAGCAGCAGTGACAGTTAATTCTACCTACACAACTGTTCAGACATTAAATGTGACCAGTGACATGGGGCATACAATTTTGACGTTTGGTGCTGTATTTAGTTTTCTTAATTATACTTCAAGTCAACAGATACTTTGTCGTGTACTAAAAAATGGCAATGTAGTCTTTGAGGATTTAGAGATTTATTTTACTGATTATGCTGCAGTTGGTGTGACTTCGTCGAATAGTGGGCAGCATCAGCATTCAATATTAATCAATGCCTCAGGCAGCACAAGTGATGCTGGTGGGCATAGTCATTCACTTAGCGGCAATACGGGAAGTGATGGGAATCATAGTCATAACATTTCAGGTGGAGGGTCAACGCAAAATGCAGGTAATCATAACCATAGCTTGAGTGGATCATCAGGTACCGTATCTGGACATTCACATAATGTTAGTGTTTCAGCTTCTGCAACAATGGGATTGGATGGAATCCATTCTCATAGCGTAAATATCAAGGGAAGTGCTCGAGGTGCAGGAACACTTAATTTATCCAGACATGATTCAACTTTGATTTCAGGAACATTTCAACTTCAACTTAGAGCAGCTTCAGGTGGCGATATCAGTGTTTCACAGCGTTATATCCACGCAATGACAATGAGAAAATAATGGCATATTTTGCGGTTTACGATATGGAAACAGGTGCTATACACAACATTGTTGAGTGCCCAGAATTCTTAGCAGTAACAATACATTTTGATGAGAATCAGAATGTATTACAGGTGGATCGCCAGCTTTCGCAATTGAATTGGTTGATTTTGAAAGGTGAGTTGGTTGAAAAAAATTAGTATTTATTACTTGAAGTTAAGCACCTTTGGGTGCTTTTTTATTGCCAAAAATAGGGGGGTACATGCAAGAGCATGAAAAAGTAGCACTTCAATTAATCTTCATGGGGGTTGTAATTGCCATGGCTAAGGTACTTGTAAGCACAGAAAAACTCACGTGGCGTGTGGTTGTTGGTCGTTCTATTTTAAATGGATTCGCAACACTTGGCGCAGGAGCCGTTTTAATTTGGATTTCAGATTTAAGCATGCTCGGTGTGCTTGGACTAGGAGCTTTCCTTGGAACATTGGGTAGTCAGTTTATTGAAGCGCAATTGCGTAAAGTCGTTAAAAACAAAGCAGGTGATATTTAAATGAAATTAATAGATAACTGGAAACAGTCATACAAACTTAAAACAGTACAAGTTGGCGCATTAAGCGCCATTTTTTTCGCCCTGAGTTTATTCTCCGAGCACTTTATAACAGTATGGAATTTGATTCCTCAAGATGCCAAGAATTTAATTCCTGAAAATTGGAAGGAGGTTGTCGGTTGTTTCGTGGGTGTTGCAACGGTTTTGGCTCGACTCAAAGCACAGCCTGAATTTCATATCCAGAGTTTTGCTAAACTTCCCCAAGTGACAAGCAAGGCAGGTATCGATGCGATTTGTAGTTATGAGGGTTTAGAACTCAAAGCATACCTTGATAGCGCAAGTATCTGGACTATCGGTTACGGCACAATTATTCGTAACTGTGTCAAAGTCAAAAAAGGCGATACTTGTACCATTGAACAAGCCAAAGCATATATGGCTTCCGATCTGAAAAGCTTTGAAGCTGCTGTGAATAAAGTCAAAGTACCACTTAATCAGAACCAGTATGATGCGCTCGTTTCTTTAACCTACAACATTGGTGTGAATGCCTTTGCAAATTCCACATTGCTCAAAAAGCTGAATGCTCAAGACTATAAAGGTGCAGCTGCTCAGTTTGATGTATGGAATAAAGTCAAAGGCAAGGTTGTGCAAGGTTTAGTGAATCGTCGCGCTAAAGAACGAAAATTGTTTGAAAAAGCCCTTTAGGGGGCTGTTTCGCATAAGGTGTATTATGTTAATTTTAGAGAAAATTAAAAATATAGGAGGGAATTAATATGGAAATTGATTTCAAAGTTAAATCTGTTTCAGGTTTAATTGGATATCTAAATATTCAAATTATTCCTAGTGATGAAAATAGAAATGCAAGTTGTCTAAATTCGATCGTAATTGATGAAGTTGCATTTTCTTTAGTTGAACATTTTTTTAATAGAAATAAGGAAGAATATTTTCATTGGAGAAATACCTATATTAGTTTTGAAACCATTGAAGATATTGTTAAAGATTTATACTATTTTCATAGTTCTATAGCTAAAAGTAATAAATTTGACAAAACATTGAAACTTATCTTCAGAGAGGAGACTGAGTTTTTTGAGGAAAATTTTTTAATTTTTAAACCTAAAGTCTTAAATATGATCAGTGAAATAATTAATTTTTTAAAAGATAATGAGAATCAAAAAGATGGAATTACAGTTATTGGTATTTAAGAAGATTTTTGAGCCTATTTAACATAGTCGCCATTATGCAAAAGGCCCATGAATCAGGTCTTCTGATCATTTATTTAACATAATGGTCGTTATGCGAAAATCATTTTAAATGCCTTTATTTTTTATAAAGCGACCATTAGCCCGAAGCAACGGCTGTGGTGACCTTGATTGAGTAAGTAAACATTCAACACAGAACCCCTTTGTCTATCTTCATCATATATTTCAATTTTTCTTATGTAATTTTATAAAACATCTCATCAAGAGAAAGTGAAGGGTCATTTACAATATCTAGTAATGACTCATATAAACAATCAAGCGACATTTCCGATAATATAATCATATTATGTTGCCAATAATATTTTCCACCATTACATTCTCCAGAATTCTTAAACTTATGCATCAGAAACTCTATATTTTTTAAAGTCACTGCTGTACCAGCATATGCTGAATTACCTTTAACTATATTAAAATCAATATTTTGCTCAGAGATATCTGTTTTATCCAATTTGCTAAAAAGTACCAACTTAAATTCAGAAAACTCATATTCTCTTAGTCCATTTTCCATACATTTTCACTATTCGATTAATAATTCTTTGTTGATTTCCTTTAAAGAAATTGCAATTCTACGCCAGTTAGTGAAGAAGCAACTTCATGGATAATAATGTATTGGATTTACCTTTGCATATCAGTGCAAGAACACTACAGAACTGGGCACAAGGCCCCCAGATACCCGACTGGCCCAGCAGCAACGCTTATTCGTATTCTGGATTCCCATCCAAGCCTGATTTAAAAGATATAGGTAATAAAAAAGCCCAACATCCTGTTGGGCTTTTTCTTGGAATTGGAATCAGCTATAACAATAGAAATACTCTATGAAATCATACTTATGATTCGTTTTACTTTTTTTGAAGCTTTGATCTTTTTCCCAATCTTACTCTGGCCAATCACACAAATCGTTTTAGCAGTCTTATTGGCTATTAGCTATGTCTATCGAAAACATGCGATTGGTAAATATTCACTGATTTTTTTGATCATGTTTTCAATCATTTTTTCATTAACGACAATTTACTTTTTCTCACAAAACTGGATATAAAACAATCAATTTTATTAGCAAAAGCTACCAGTTTTGCTTAAAAAAAGCCAATATGTTTCTATATCGGCTTTTTGCGGTTTTTTTGGATTATGTAAAATAAACAAGTTATTCAAAAATAATAAAATTTTAGAAAGCATTTCGCATAAGCGCCATTATGTTAAATGGGGGGGGAGCTAAAAAATTAAGCTTCCCTTTATGAAAATATTTCTTTCCTCCAAATGATAGGTACGATGTGTAATCGGTATCAATCATCAGGATAAGTCGTTTTTCATCTTGTATTTTATAGAAAAAATCAGATTCTTTATCAGTTGTAACTTTAAATTTTATTCCATTAGATAGAAGAGCTTTAGCAGCATCTAAATCTATTTTATATTTATATATATCAATGCTTTTTTGATTTTTCCACCATGAAATTAAATCTTCAAGATCGTTAAAATCGCTGTACCAGAGAACTTCAATTGCTCCTGAATCAACCCATACAGGTATTATTAATGACATTTTGAATACCTATTATTTATTTTCTCTAAAATCAACATAATACACCTTATGCGAGATACTTGAAATTTCCCCATAAGCATCAATATTTTAAATGAAACTATGATGGGGTTCAGCGCGCTATCATGGTTTCTTTGTGACTATTCACGTTTGTGATTTGATCAATAGAACAAAAGCTATTTGAGAAAGCCCTTTAGCGCAACCTGCTACATACTCAGGAATGTTTAATTTAGCAAATCCAGCTACGACTTGGAGATCTTATCTCGCTGAAACAAAAACTTTTATTCATCATATTCCTGATAATGTATATTCTGTTTTAAGGTTAGGAGATAGTGGCTTTCCATGGGTAGTTGATATTACCAGACCAGGTCATTCACTTTATCCTGGTATTGTTATTCGAGGAGTTCAGGATTTAGGTGGTGGAAAAGTCATAATACATAATTATGGTGAAGGAATAGGAGGTTTACAATCATGGGGGCCAGCTTCAAATGCATTGGTAAATAATATTTGGTTCGGTGAAACTCAAAAAGCTTTAAATTATGCCACCGGACGTAATTATAAAATTGATTAAGTAAGAGTATAAATATGAAAGCTAAAATTATTTTATTATTATCATTAATATCTTTGGTTTTTGGTTTTTGGTTTTTGGTTTTTGGTTTATTTTAGTTTTTAGCTTTCTAACTGCATTATTTATGCCATATTTAAATATTGTTATATCATTATTTTTTTAATATTAATGATATTTTTTTATACCAAAAGAATGAAGCTTTCTTTTTTTATAATTATTTTTTTGACAATATTAATTCAATGGTTTCCTATATATGTTGATGAAAATAAAATAAGCTTAGGGTATATGTATTCAAATACTAAAGGTATGGATGGTTTGTGGTTTTACATAATATTTTTTAATATCACAACTATATTGGGGATTTTATTTATTTCTATAGGTGTTGATGGAATAAGAAAAGTAAAAGACAAAAATTCGCACTGAAATAAATGTTAGATTTTTATGGTTGTTAAATAAGATGGTGTAATATGAAATACTGTATAGCTCAATGCATCATATATTTAAAAAATTTTATGTTCCATTATTATTTAGATTTTGTGCGCAAATAATGATCAGCGATTGGACAAATGGCTGTATTGGTTCATATCCAATTTTAACAAGAATACATTTGAGAAAATAATTTAACTTTAATTGAAAAATAAGGAAAATGAAATGAAGGAATTATTCTTAGTAATCTATTTTAATCTATAATTTTAAGGACTTTAGGGAAGATTCTTGTCCTTTTTTTCTAAAAAAAATGGACTCAGATTTTCTATTGAATTTATTGTTTGTAAAAGAAAATTTTTGAGTCCATTTATTATAAAATACAAGTACGTTATTAGAAAGCACAATCACTGGAACATTATTGAGCTTAGGATTGAAGAAGCATTCACACGATACATAGCAATTATTGATATCAATAAGTGCAAATATCTTTTCTTCATGCTTCATTTGAAGTTCTTAATAACTTTGGTGACAACACCCCAAATTACTAATTCTTGTTCATTTCGGGGAAGGATAGGGCTACATTCTATATTTTCAGGCTTGAGCCATACTGCAGGTAAGTTAGTACAATCCTTTTATCCCTTAAATACTCCAGTCAACAAATAGGTATATTAATGAATATTAATGAATATAATCTAAATAAAGATATTTATTTTCAGATAATTAGTAGGTACTTGGATAAATTATCTTTGGAATCTAAAAATCATGTTATACATTATTTTAATGTGGCAGAGATAGAAATGTCTTATGAGTCCTTCTTACTTTCGTTGAAAAGTGAGGATATTGAATTGAATGATAAAGATGCAAATAAATTAATAGAATTAGGAATGTATTTGGGTTTGGATCAAGATTCTGTTTTTAAAGATGATTTTTGGGAGTATATATTACCATGGTTGAAGCAAGTAACTAATGAATCTGAATGAACAATTGGCTATAAATAATGAAGTAAAAATTAACCCATAAGGTAGCTCTGCCTTTCAAACCTTTGTGCAACAAAACCCATCCCAACTAAAAAATCACTTAACTTTAATCACTCCATTCTTCGTAAAATAATTCTTAGACAACATATCTCGACTCATAGACCACTTACGATCTTTGAAATAGCAAGGTCCAACAGAGATTTTAGCCTTTCCGAATTTCATCTGAATATCTTCATAAGCCTGCATTAAATTTTCATTCTGTATTCTCGTTTCATGATCTGAAAGTAGGTCAGGGATATGGTTTGATTTCTCACAGAATTTAAAATAACGTTTGATTATTTTTTAAGATTTACAATCTACTAAAGATTCTAATTTTTTGTTATAAATATGTTATTATTTTTAAAATAGATTTTTGAATATTTTATAGACACATCAAAATAAAGAGTGAAGTTTTTAATGCTTAAAAGAATAATTTTTTTTGTGACAAGTTTATTGTTAATACTTAGTTCGACGTTAATGAATGCTACAACACTTGGGATGTGGAGGTTATCTAACTCTTTTGCTGTTGGAGCATCCATTTTATACGATGGCTTAAAGGGAGCTATTACTTCATCTGTTTTAATCACACCGAATGCTTCACAGGTTGCCAAAGTATTGAAGGGCGGAGGGGCGGATTTTGCTCTGACACTTGCTGTCGAACAATTATTAGGTGCTGTGGATTGGGTTCTTGATCCTGCGAATAATCAGATAAGATATAAAGTTAATCCTGATGAAATTGACCTTATCAGTGTCTACAGAAGTTCCAAGACGGGAATTGTATATGACCACATCAACCAACTTTGCCAAGCCGATTATAAATTTTATTTTCCTTATTATACTTTGACTGGCTGTCGTATTCATCCTATGAATTATGGCCTTGTTGAAGTGCTGGTTGGTGAGGGGGGCAATACTTACAATAACTATGTTGTTGGTTTTAAAATTCTTAGAAATGAACCTATTGAACTGGAAGAAAAAACCCTCTCTCTCGAAACCGTTGCTCAAAAAGTCATTAAGAATGCTGAAAATAACAACTTAGATGCCCAATTTGCAGTTTTAGCAACGGCGACAAATATTTTGTTAGAAGCTGAAAAAGATGAGGCAAAAGCCAAACCTATTGAGGAGGAGTTAGAGAGGAATTCTAAGAAATGTCCAAACGGTCAGTCGCGTAATGCATATGGTCAATGTTTTATTTGTGGATCTTCTGCTTTAGAGCAGCAAATGGCAAATGATGTTCAAATTGCTAAAAGTGCACATATAGGTTTAGGCGCTTGTAAAGTAACTCACACAATAGAAGAATTGACACCTCGATATAACAACTATGTTAGAGAAGCTGTGGCAAGAGATAAATTAAATGCTTGTTATGATATTCCTCATCAAACTCATCTTAATCAAGCTAAAGAGGCGTGGCGACAAGCTCAAGAAGTTTGTGTTAAATACATGGCAGTTAAGTAAATGACATATATATATATATTAGAAAGTTTAATAAAGAAACATCTTAAAAACTTCAGTTTTGAAGATGGAAATAGCTTATTAGAATGTGATTTTTTAGATACTTACTCTAATAATATAGCTGAATATATTGATCCTTATCCAGAATGGCAAACTGTACCTATTTTTTATTTAATAAAATATTCATATGGGATTAATTATTTATCACCTATTTCGTATAAATTTTATATTCAATCTTTAATGTGGAATTATATTAAAAACAGAGATGTTTTTATAAAAGAAATTAATGGTCTAGAGCAATGGTTTCATTCCTTATTTCCATTAAATGAAGAGTATTGTATAGATAATGAAAAGTTTACTAAACTTACTGATATTAGTTCGACTGAAGGGCGAGTAATCTCATATTTCCTGTTCTGTATATATCATGACCCATTGATTTCCAATGAAATTAAAATATTGGTGAAAGATATTAACAGCTCGTTTTGGATGTCATGGAAATATACTCTCAATTAAAGACCTAAAATCCAAAATCCATACCCCGATCTTGCTTAGGTTGGGGCTTTTCCATTTTCTTTTGCAGTTCTTTCCTTTTGCCGATATTTTTATATAATTGAAGAAAAAACCCTCTCTCTCGAAACTGTTGTTCAACAAGTTGTTGAAAATGCACAAAATAATAATCTCGATGCCCAATTTGCAGTTTTAGCAGCAGCGAATAATATTTTGTCGGAAGCTGAAAAAGATGATGCTAAAGCCAAACCTATTGAAGATGAATTAGAAGAAAATAAAAACAACACCTGCAATCCTCCTGCTGGTGTTAAATTCAATAAAGTGACACATTATGACCATAGTGGGGATCCATTAAAAGGCACTCATGGGTGCATGGCATTAACAGGAAGCCCAATCCATTGGCATTATTCTGTAAATAATCAAAGACCTGATGGTCGTTGTTTCTTAGTGAAACATGTATTTGGCGGATGTGGAGTAACACCATGATTAATAAATTCAATAGCCTGATTAATCAATTGCATGACGCAAGAGTGTTTGGGGTTTTATTTGATAATAATCCTTTAACGTATGACTTAAATCTAATTTTGTATATTCAAATTTTCTCTACTTTCGAGAGTGAAAAATATACTCTCGAAAAAGGTTTAATTGTTTTTGAAGAAGCTTTGATTGATAATTTTAGTATAATAAAGGACTTGAGTTATGGTCAATTCTTCATTACAGGCATTGACTTTGTAGATTGTGGAAATGGGAGATTTAATTTTATTTTCACTTTTGATGATTCTACAATTAAATTAGTTCTATCTGCGACAAACATTAATTTAATTATGTCAGGTATTATCGAGCAGAAAAATGAGCAGTTTTTGTCAACAGAATGGAAAAATCTTCTTTTTTAAAAAGAATTATTTAACCTCTATTCAAGATAAGTAAAATAAAACTACCATCCAAAATCCATACCTCGACTTTACTTCGGTTGGGGGCTTTTCCATTTCATTTTGCCGATATTTTTATATAGAAGTAGAGCCAGTCGTTCTTCATGTGTTCTAATTGTTAGTTGTGTTAAAATTACTATATCAAGGAATAGAGTCATACTCACATTTATTTTTGAGGGTATATTGGGGGGTATAATAGAAAATTATTAAAATATAACCTAATAAAAACAATGCTATGTTGCTTATTTACTGTGTCCGCTGGGCGTACCATCTTACTATTTTGATTTTTTATAAATAATTCGTAAAATATTATTTTGAAGTATTTGAATAATTTTATTTTTGAACGTATTCATAATAACTATAATCTTGTTGCTTATTTTTTTATACAAATAACTTAAATGGATCGCAAAAAATTTCAGCATATCTTTAATGCTTGAATATTTAGCTCAAAAAGCACAGTTCGCAAATAATATTGATGAAAACCTTAAATGCTTGGAGTTGGACATTCAACATCACCACATATTCATGGTGCTTACCACAGTAATTATGAGAATAATTGACGGATACTTTTACCGAATGTCGAAAAGCCAAGATCTACTTAGGTATTCCGTAATGAATTGTTTGGTTTACATTCCGATCAATAATAATACGCCTTATCAATAGCTAATCAATTGATGTTTTGCTGATGAAGTGTGCAGAATTGTTATGCCATCTTGCTCGATTTGAAAAGCAGGATTATAGTTAGATCATAGTAGATCGTTCAGCGACTACTCCTCAGTTGGACGGATCAATGACAGCTGTTTGAGTTTGAAATCTGAGAATGAATGAAAGTTCAGACTTAATATTTAACAATAAAATCAGCACTAGCCTTCCAACATAGAGCCCGCAGCAATGTGGGCTTTTTTAATTTTGACATTTTAGTTTGTAAGCTGAGCATAGTAATTATGTAAAGCTAATTCAATTCTGAGCTTATATAAACAAGGACTTATCTTTAATTTAAGAAGAAAAATAAACTATTTTAACAATGCCATAAAATCTAACATCTTCAAAAGTACAACAGCGAATAGGCATGTTATAAAAGGCCATGTACAAAATGGAGGCTATTAAAATGTCTGAAATGATTACAGTGAAAGTTAAAGATCAATATAGCAATGAAATTGATGCTTTAGCTTGGTTAAATAAGTTGAAAGAGCATGAGAATGAATCATTATCATTATTTCAACGTATCGATCATATTCTAATTGATGGTGAAAAAATTTTACCTAATATCGAATTACTTTTTGAAAGTAAAAGTAGTGATAGTATTTATCGTGTGGTTGAACAAATCATTTAATTTGAATGATGAATTTGCAATAAAAAGGCACTAATTTTTAAAATCAGTGCCTTTTAGCGTTATTCGGTTTGTAAACACATGAGTTTTATAAATTCATCAAAAGTGCAAAATTTAGGCTTTTGGGAAATGATTTAAAACAACTGCAACGATATGATATAAAGCCAAACGATCTTGATCTGCATATTCAATTGCAGATTTTTCAATTCTGAATTTATCTTTAAGTAACCCTTTATTGTAGCGTTCTACTAAAATAAATTGCGATGATAAAGGATCAGCTTTGATACGAAAATCACTTTGATATTCAAATCTTGAAATATTTTCAAGACATTGTTCAAAAGTTGCATATAAATTTGCTAATGTTCGAGCAACTGGATTTGTTGTTTTAGGTACAAATTTAGACATAATTGATTATTTATTCTTAATAATGGTGTTTTTTGATTCTACGTATAGCACACGAAATAGACAAATTAATTTTGTGAGTAAATATGAATTATTTCTAGAGAAATATATGCTAGGAGCGTAAGACATTTCCTTGTTATCAATAATATTAATTAAAATATTTTAAAATCATGATGATATGTGAATATTCTGCAAGGATTGGTTGATATTTTGCATGTTTTGATTCAGCTCAGAAGGTGTAATACGCGTTTCTTGCAAAGCTGTGATCCACTGCATTTGGCATAATTTAATTTCACGGATAGATTGCGCTGCTTGAATCTTTAGAATCAGTTGTTTCGCCATTAGGCCACAGTGTGTTTTGAGTAAACTGATCATCGTTTGTTTGATATCGTCAAAATCTAAAAATTCTTCGTGTTGCGGTTGGTTATGCCGCATTGGTGAAGCTTTGTTATGGATAATAGAGCTATTAACAGATTGATTATGATTATTTAATTCTTGTTGGTTTTTAGCATTACCCTCAAGTTGAGTGCTATTGGTATTAGCAATAATTTTTTCAGTATTTTCAATTAAGGGTATGTCTTTGTTATAGGTGTTTCTTTTGAAGGAATTTTCAGTCGGATGCGTTTGAGCGATATTATTCTGGAAAATCAAGCCCAATTGTTCTAGTTGTTGGATGATTTCAGGTGTTGCAAGGCGTTGTTTCATCGCGCCATTCAAAACCCGAAAGTCATCAGTACCAATGAGAAGTAGCAGTTGTCTTTGACGAGCATTCAGTTGAAATGAGCGTTGTTTTAACGCTTGAATCCCTAAGTCAGTTTTTACATAACGATCCATGAGCCAATCGATTCACTTTAATAAATTGGCTCTAGAGTAATGCGTGAAAATTACACCAATATGACTATTTTGTTACACATCAGAAGCTTAAGTTATGATGATTTAGCATTTTCGAGCGCTTTACGTAAATAAGGATCGAGGTCTTCTTGGCGTAGTAACCATTGCACATAATCAGTAGGTAGGTCGATAATTGCAGTTCCACGATGTTTACCAAAATTGATACTACGTGGAATTCGAGCATCTTCAGAAGCTTCAAATAATTCTTCAATGGTTTGAATTTTTAGTTGATACACAATGTGCATCAAAATGTTTGCAGTCAAAATAATGTCCGCATCTGCGCGATGTGCACCCTTTAACATTTCACGCGCTTTTTCACTGCCTTTACTGATCATGTAAATCAGTGCGGAAATATTGTGGGCTTCTGCATCTGGCCAAACCAAACGAGCTAGAGCCAAAGTGCAAATGGCTTTGATATGTGATGTATCCACACCACATTGTTGAATTGCACGAATATCATAATCAATATTATGACCAATGATATAAATGGTTTCTGGTGGTAATTTAAATTCTGAGAAGTTGGGTTGACCCACTAAATCAGACTCTAAAATGTGATGTACCGCCATCGAGCCATAAGAAATTTTCTCATCACCAATACTATATAACTGATCAAAAATAAGCTCACGATCTAAGCTTAATTTGCCTTCATTTATTTGGATGGGTGCATAAGCAATCTCAATGGGTAAACCATTTAAGCTATGGGTTTCTGTATCTAAGATAATGGCTTGCATGCATTGCTCCAAAATAAGTGCAAAAGATCAGTCCGAGTAACACTAGCTTTTTTGGATTTTAAATTCAATTTAAACTTAATCGAAATCAGTTTTTTGGTGAGTTTTAGCTTAGATGTTATCCATTATTTTACCGATCATGGTTATGACTTGTTGAGATATTAACAAATACCAAAATACATAGATTAAGTTGAATAAAAATGAACTTTATCCAATTCATGAGAAAAGCAATGAATAAGGTGATGAATGGCTCGCTATTTTTATTATTTATAAAATACATCAGGTATTTGAGGGCTTGGTTGTTAAGTTTTGATGAAGTTATTTATCGCTCAAATTATTCATTTTAAATAAAGGTTAAAAATAAAAACAAATGGCTTGCTTATCATATTTTTTTGCAGTATTGATTGAATTCTATGCAAAATTTATTTTGCGGGCATTATTTAAAATAAATGTGTTTAAGGATAAGTCACATGAAAAGAAAATTATTATCAGTCTTGGTTTTAAGTTCAGGTTTATTGTTGAGTGCGTGTAATGACGATGACAATAACGGTTCAGGTACTGGAGGGAATAGTGACCCAAATGCGAATAATATTGAGAAGCCTGTGGTCGGTATTCCTACCGCTTACACAACAGATGATATGAGCACAGTCGCAGCTGATAGTGTGTTGATGACGTATAAGATGAAAGGGATCAATGATGTCGAGACTCTGGCAACAGCATTAGTCTTTACTCCTAAAACAGCACCTCCAGCAACGGGTTGGCCTGTGGTTGCATGGGCGCATGGTACAACAGGCGTTGCAGATAAATGTGCGCCGAGTAAGCAAGGCTTAAAAGGCACTGAAATTTTATTAAAACTATTATTGGCGAAAGGTTATGTCGTTGTCGCACCTGATTATGAGGGTTTGGGTGAGCCAAGTGGTCGTGAACCACACCCATTCTTAAACTTAAAAAGTGAAGCTTATTCAATTACCGATGCTGTTGTTGCGGCACGTGACTATATTAGCAAGCAAGGTAAGCTTGTAAGTAAAGATTGGTTGACCATTGGGCATTCGCAAGGCGGACAAGCTGCTTTGGGTGTTGCTCAATATGCTTCGAGAGCTCAGCTCAACTATAAGGGAACAATTGCAATTGCGCCTGCTTCAAATCTTACACTCATACTTGTAGGTGGCGAAGCACAAGCTGGGGCGATGACAGATTTAAGTGCTAAAATTGCGACCTTAGCTTCTTTAGATACCTATACTGCATTAATTACAGCAGGATTAAGAAATAAAAATCCGCAACTGATGTTTAGTCAAATCTTTAAATCTCCAACAGATAAGCTTGCAGAATATGCAGAGACAGTGTGTTCGGGTGATGTCGGAGTTACTTTTGCTGGTGGGATGACTCAATTTGCAACTCAAAATAATGGTTCTCTTGATGGATATCCAAGAACGCAAAGTAATTTTCTAGCAATACCCGTAGTTAGTCAATTCGTAACTACGGACTCTCAACCGCTTCAAACCAAAGTGAATCAACCCGTTATTATTTATCAGGGGGCAAAAGATACGACAGTACCAAAACAGGTCACAGATATATTGCTAGCAGGCGAGGGCGCAAAACAGAGCAGTATTACCTATCATAGTGATGATGATTGGGATCATATTACGGCTTATACATTGAATTTTTCTAACATCTTAAATGATGTGAATAAATTAATGCCTGCAAAATAAATTTACATTCAATTTTAGCTCATATTTTTTAAATATGAGCTATTTTTATTACATCCTGAGTAAAGTTCATTCTATATAGTCAGAAACTTCATGCTACAATGTGCGCAATCTTAGCACGGCTTAAAAGCCCTAATACATAGGACCTCGCTAATGTTCGCCAATATCTCTATTTCTGAATTTGATCCGGAAATCGCTCAGGCAATTTCTAAAGAAGATGCCCGTCAAGAAGCTCACATTGAACTTATTGCATCTGAAAATTATTGCTCACCAGCAGTAATGGAAGCACAAGGGTCTAAACTCACAAACAAATATGCGGAAGGTTATCCTGGCAAACGCTACTACGGCGGTTGTGAATATGTAGACGTGATCGAACAATTGGCGATTGATCGTGCTAAAGAACTTTTTGGTGCTGATTATGCAAATGTTCAGCCACATGCCGGTTCTCAAGCAAACTCAGCTGTTTACTTAGCACTTCTTAATCCTGGCGATACTGTTTTAGGTATGAGCTTGGCACATGGTGGTCATTTGACACATGGTGCTAAAGTAAGCTTCTCTGGTAAGACATATAATGCGATTCAGTACGGTTTAAACACAGAAACTGGCGAAATCGATTATGAAGAAGTTGAACGTTTAGCAGTAGAACATAAGCCACGTATGATCGTTGCGGGTTTCTCTGCGTATAGCCAAATTGTAGATTGGCAACGTTTCCGTGATATCGCGGATAAAGTTGGCGCTTATTTATTTGTAGATATGGCTCACGTTGCAGGTTTGGTTGCTGCGGGTGTTTACCCAAGCCCAGTACAAATTGCAGATGTAACAACTACAACTACACATAAAACTTTACGTGGCCCACGTTCTGGTTTAATCCTTGCGAAAGCGAACGAAGAGATTGAGAAAAAACTTCAATCGGCTGTTTTCCCTGGTAACCAAGGTGGTCCATTAGTTCACGCTATAGCTGCTAAAGCAATTTGCTTTAAAGAAGCAATGGCTCCTGAATATAAAGAATATCAAAAACAAGTTGTTGTTAATGCTAAAGCAATGGCTGAAGTATTAATCACTCGTGGTTATGATATTGTATCAGGTGGTACAGAAAACCATTTATTCCTATTGTCTTTAATTAAACAAGACGTTACGGGTAAAGAAGCTGATGCTTGGTTAGGCGCTGCTCATATCACTGTGAACAAAAATGCTGTACCAAATGATCCACGTTCACCGTTTGTTACTTCAGGTATTCGTATTGGTACGCCTGCTGTGACGACTCGTGGTTTTGGTGAAGCGGAAGTGCGTGATCTTGCAGGTTGGATCGCAGATATTTTAGATGCAAAAGGTGATGAAGCTGTCATCAATGCTGTGAAAGAAAAAGTTGCAGTTGTGTGTGCTAAATTTCCAGTTTATGCATAATTTGCATTAACTTATGAGAAGCTCCCTCAAGGGAGCTTTTTTTATGAATGAATAAAAACTGAAAAAATTGAAATGCTCAAACTTATAGCGCAATATCTGCTATAAATGAGATGGATTTAAATGAACTACATCGTTGTTGGATAAGATCCTGATGTAGGAGACCAAAGGAAAAAGGTATATGGCTAAACCAAATATTATAATTTCAGCACAAGATTTACATCGTTTAGAAACAATGTTGGAACATCAGCAGGGAAAATTGACTGAAACGATGAAACATCTTGAGGATGAACTCGCTCGAGCGGAAGTGGTAGAGCCAGACCAAGTACCTGCTAATGTGGTGAGTATGAATGCGAAAGTATTGATTACAATAGCGCCTTCTATGGAAGCAACTGAAATAACATTGGTATATCCGCATGATTTTCGTGGGGAAAAAGGGCAGGTGAATGTCATTGCACCTATTGGTGCTGCAATTCTAGGTCTTGCTGAAGGGCAAGAAATTGAATGGCCACAACCTGATGGTCATGTTATGAGGGTTAAGATTGAAAAAGTCTTATATCAGCCTGAAAGAGCAGGCGATTACAACTAGTTTTCTCACTTCTGAATAGGACAGTTGTTATTATATTTAAGCCATCAGTATTGATGGCTTTTATATGAAACTGAATTTTTATCGTGCAGATTGAATAGATGGCAGTCATCAATTCAGATTTTAATCCTTAGCTTAAGTCTTTATAGCATTAGTTTTTATTTTAGAATTTTGTTGCGTTACTTGAATGAAATTAAAATAACAAATACGGAACTAAATAAGTTTAAAAAATAGCATGATTTTTTGAGTCAATTGATTCGGCATTTTTCAAATTTGTATAAATAATGAGGAATTTTGATTCTATTGAATGATGGAATTTAAAGAGATAAAAAGCCTCAAAAGAGGCTTTCAAATCAACAAAAATATGAATTAATGAGCCGCAATGGTCGTCGCTTGGTATTTTTGCATATATTGTTCACGAATTTCATTACGTTGATCTGAAGTCGATGCTTTCTGCATTTTCTTACGTAATTCATTTCGTTCAGTACTGCTCATTTGTTGCCAAACTTCACGCATTTTTTGCTTTTCTTGGTCTGGGAGTTGGGTAAACCAGTCCATGCGTTGTTGCAGTGCAGTACTTTGTTCAGCAGGTATTTCTTTTAAATTTTGATAACGTTTGATCAGTGCTTTTTGCTCATCTTCAGATAAAGCTTCCCATGTTTCGTTGACTTGACTGTTTGCATCTTTGGAAAAAATCCAAAAACGTTCAAAACCAGCAAAGCTTGTCTGTAGAAAACCAATAGCACAGAATGCCAAAGCTAATTTTCTAGCTGCCATGTGAATTTTTATCCTCACCAAAGACCGATAACATTTCTAAATCTTCCATCATTTGGGGTGAAAGTTTAGGATTTACAATAACTTGTTGTTGATTATTTGGTTCATTTGACGGATTGAAAGCATTTGGAATAACGACAAAACCTGTGATCGCAGCAGCGAGTGCGAAGCCTGTCATTTTCCATGCACCATAACGAGAAGTTGATTTATTCTCAATATGATCCAACACTTTATTCATCACGACAGCTTTGTTGCGATGATTATGTGCAAGTCCATCAAGTTTGTTCGTCACTTGTTTGGTAAAATCATCTTTATTCATTCGATGAGTCTCCATATGGATTTAAATGGGATAGCGATATTTTCAATCCTTGAATCGCCCTGTGATAATGGGTTTTTACGCTACCTTCAGAGCAATTCATAATCGAAGCTGTGGTTTGGGTATCAAAACCCTCCCAAGCACGTAACATGAACGCTTGTTGTTGTCTGACTGGAAGACGACTAATCGCTTCTTGAATTTCTTCAATCGTGACATCTTGATTCAGAAAATGTAATGGATTTGGTGTTGATTCATCCACAATATCCATTGCTTCTTCATCATCAGAATCTAAATTAATTTTGCGAAATAATGAAAAAGGATTTGAACGACGTGCCTCTTTACGACGCCAATCTTGTAACTTGTTATTTAAAATAGTGTAAAACAGCGGATACCATTCTTCAGTCGATTTTTCTGAATAGGATTTATGTAAGGAGATAAATGCTTCCTGTACTAAATCCATGGCAATACCGTTGTGACCCTGCGTTGCACTTTCCATCATGACTAAAGCGCGACCCGTCACATCCTGCATAAAAAATTTCAGGCGCTGTTCCACGGTACTCGTTTGAGCACTCGTTATTTCAGACTGTGACTTCTTCGGTGCTAAGTCCATAGAGATGGAAAATCCCGTCATTGGGTACCCACCATTATTTTAAATTCGTATATATATAACGCTTAAAATAGTGAATAGGTTGACATGAAAATCATATATTTTTCAGTTTAAATGATTTTCTCTAACAACGGGCAATATTTAAGATAATTTAACTAAAACAGTCGTAGATTATATGCGTTGACGTACCATTTCAAAGAAACAGATAGAACCTGCGATCGCAACATTCAAAGATTCTTGACCACCTGGTTGTGGAATAGTGACAGCTTCTGCATGTTTAAGTGCGAAATCTGAAACACCTTGACCTTCATTGCCCAGAATCCAAACACATTGTTTACGCAATTGTTTGCTATATAAGCTTTCTGCATTGTGCGAACTGGTGACATAAACAGGAATTTTGAATTGATCCATGATGTCTTCTAAGGCAACATTTTCGTAGGTATTCAAAGCAAAATGTGCGCCCATGCCTGCACGCAGAACACGTGGTGACCACAAAGATGCGGAGCCTTTAGTACATACCACTTGGTCAATACCTGCTGCTGCTGCTGAACGCAACAATGTACCAACATTCCCTGGATCTTGAATATTTTCTAGAATTAAAGTGTCTTCTGTAAAGTTCAAAGCTTCACGAGAAGAGGGTAGGTCTACAATGGCAAGACACGCAATAGATGTACCCAATGTGCTGATATCTTTATATAAGGCTTCGCTTAATACGAAAATGATTCCCGTGTATTGCGATAAAATTTCATCAAAATCGGCATGTTCAAGTGCGTGTTCTGTCGTGAAAATAGATTTAATCTGGCGGTTTTTCTCAAGCCAAGCCAATGTTAAATGTGTGCCTTCAAGCACGGTCTGACCTTGTTTTTTACGATAAGTATTCTGTTCAATTAAGCCACGTAAGTGCTTAACTTTAGGATTGTCACGTGATTCTAAAAAAATCGTAGGCATGAGAGAGTACATCCAATAAAGTAAGTAGGGTCTGCTGATTATTCCTTTTGGAAAATGCAACAGACCCTGAATGGCATTACTCGCTAAAATAGTGAGTCATAAAAACGCAAAGAAATTAGTTGTGATAGCTGGTGACAAGCTCAACTTCATTTTTAGAACCAATCACAACAGGTACACGTTGATGCAACTCAGTCGGTTGAATGTCCATGATGCGTACACGACCAGTTGTAGAGGTAGCACCTGCTTGTTCCATGAGCATACTCATTGGGTTTGCTTCATACATTAAACGTAAACGACCTGCTTTGTTCGGATCTTTCGTGTCGTATGGATATAAGAAGATACCGCTACGGCAAAGAATACGATGAATATCACCTACCATACATGCTACCCAACGCATGTTGAAATCTTTTTCACGTACAGATGTTTTACCTGCTTCAAGTTCATCAATATAGCGTTTTACAGGTGCTTCCCAGTGACGTGCATTCGATGTATTAATTGCATATTCTTTGGTATCTGCTGCAACTTGAATATTTTCAGAAGTGAGCAAAAATTGTTTAGATTCTGGATCAAAAGTAAAGAATACTGTGCCTGCACCAACTGTCAAAGCCATCATCGTTGATGGGCCATAAAGTACATAACCGGCAGCAGCTTGTTGATGGCCTGCTTGCATGAAATCTTCAGCTAGAGTTACCGCATTTTTAGCAGGCAGAATTGAAAAAATTGTACCCACGCACATATTAATATCAATATTGCTTGAACCATCAAGTGGATCGAACAACACAAGGTATTTACCATTGTCTTGAGCAGGGGTGAATTCATCTAATTCTTCAGACGCTAAACCACCAACATTTTTATTGATTTTAAGTGCATCAATTAAATAATCATTTGAAATTACATCTAATTTCTTTTGTTCTTCACCTTGAACATTTTCATGCTGCGCACTGCCCAATACACCTGCTAAAGCACCTTTTTGTAATAATTGATCAATGGCTTTACACGTAGTCGCAATAGTTTCAATAACATCAGCAAGTTCAGGTGTAAGGTTCCCTTGTTGTAGTTCTAAATACTGGGATAATGTGCGATATGACATAAAAAGGCTGCTCCAATAAAGCGGTAAATTTTTAACAAATTAAAGAATGCGGCTATTTTAGATGAGTTCGACACAAAATAGAAATTATCCTGTGTTATTTGTCGTGAAATTACCCTTGTAAGTATTTTTGAAAGTGTTATGTTGAAGAAATGGATTAATAATGTACAAGGAGCACTAAAATGACAACGACAAAGTTTGAAGCGACTCCAACCCCAAATGAAAGCATCGATTTAAATGAAATTAGTGCTGAAAATGTAAAGGATGCATGGAAAAATTACGAGGCTAAACCTGAATTTAAAAAGTTCAATAAGCACGATTTAATTGAATCTATGCAAAGTCCTAAGCAAGAGAAAACAGATTGTTAAAATAAAAAATGCCCAATATCAATTGGGCATTTTTTATGAGGCTATGATCGGCAAAATATTATTTTAAAAGTGGTGGAACAGCTTCGTAGTTAATTTCTACACGACGGTTCTCTTTCCACGCAGATTCGTCATGTCCAGCATTCACAGGCATTTCTTTACCATAACTTACTGCTTCTAATTGAGTTAATTTAACACCATTGGTGATTAAATAGCTTTCAACCGCTTTCGCACGACGTTCACCCAATGCCATATTGTACTCACGTGTACCACGCTCATCCGTATGACCTGTTAATGCGACTTTTGATGCTGCATTGGCAATTAAGAATTGTGCATGTGCTTGAAGAGTTTGGTAATCTTCATTTGAAAGATCACTACTGTCATAGTCAAAATGAACCACACGTTTTGCTAAAAATGCTTTATTTGCTTCCGTCACACCTTTAGATGATGCACCATTTAAATTTTGAGCATTTAATGCAGCATCTTCACTTAAACCATTGGTATTTACCGTTGTTGAACCATTTGGATTGGTTCCAGGTTCAGTCATTGCAGCAGGTTTGCGGTTCGCACAGCCTGTCATGACTAGACTTACAGCTAAAAATGGTAAAGCTAAATATTTGATAGACTTCATTACAATCTCCAGTACTTAAATTTTAAATTAGATAACATTGAATAGTGAAAAGCTTAAAAATTATTTAGGTGCCCAAGCAGGTTCACGAACTTCGCCTTGCTCGCTTGGTAGATTCATACGGAAGCGACCATCTGTAGACATAATAGCCAATAAGCCACGATTGCCTTCACGCGTTGCATAAACCACCATCTGTCCATTTGGAGAGAAACTTGGTGATTCATCCAAACTGGTTGGGGTCAGAATATTGGTAATCCCAGTTGAAATTTCTTGAATTGCAACTTTGTAATTACTACCTGATGGGCGATGTACCAATGCCACATATTTACCATCGGCACTTAAGCTACCGCGTGCATTAAATGCGCCGCGGAACGTCAGACGCTTGGTTGCGCCATCTGCAAAGTTATAACGATAAATTTGTGCTGAACCACCACGGTCAGATGTGAAGATAAAGGACTTTCCATCTGGTGAATAACGTGCTTCTGTATCAATTGCGCTATCGTTGGTAATGCGTTTGACTTGGCGTGAATCTAAATCCATTTGGTAAATTTCAGGATTACCATGCATAGAAGCTGTGAATAGCATCGATTTACCATCTGGAGAGAAGCTCGGTGCACCATTCAAACCACGGAAAGCTGCTAATTTTTCACGTGCACCCGTTGCTAAATCTTGTACATAAATTGCAGGGCGTTTGGTTTCAAACGACACATAAGCAATTTTCTTTGCATCTGGTGTCCATGCAGGGGATAGAATTGGGTCACGTGAGCTTAAAACAGTTTTTGGTTGCTCACCATCGGTATCTGCAATTTGTAACGTATAGCGTTGTTCAGGCGTGGTCGGGTTGCGTAGCACATAGGCAATACGTCCGCTGAAATCACCTTGAATGCCTGTCAATGCTTGATAAATCGTATCACTGATCATATGCGCTGCTGAACGAACACGTGATGCAGGAACAGTTAATTGCTCATTGAGTAAGAATTTTTGCTTTTCAACATCATAAAGCTGGTATTGAACGACAAGTGAACCATCTGCATTGGGTTTAGTTTCACCCAAAACCACATAAGGAACGCCCGCAGCTTTCCATGCTTCAGCATTGACATTGTTGAGTGAAGCCGTTGCAGGAAGATTTTTAGATGCACTGCTAAAGCGACCTGAACGGTTTAAGTCTTGCTCTACTACAGGGTAGATTGCTTGATCGCCACTGAATGGAATAATCGCAATTTTAGGTGCAGATTCTGGTGCTTTAGCAATTTCCAAATGGAGTTGTGCATAAGAGGTTGTAATAAGTGCAGGACTAAATGCAGCAATAATTGCTAATCCTAAGAGATGTTTAGGCACGATTTTCATTGGACTTCATGTACTCAAATATTGGTTTTAACTATGCTTAGCTTTGTAGCATAAAGACATGATTTTAATCTATATAAAGCATGTAATTATGTAGAAAAGATTACACAGTGGAAAAACACAAGATAAATTGTTTTAATTTAGGCTTTTAACACGTTTAAAGTATGCAAAAGCGGTCGAATATAAGTGATTTATTTGCTCAAATTTGTAGTTCATTACAATAATTGTTTCAAGATAGTTTCATCTTAATATGATTTTTTAAATGACTGGAAAAATAATCAGTTCAGCATTGAAGCATTATCAATGCAATTTTTTACTTTTGTAAAAAATCAACCCTACCGAAGCAGGGTTGAATGGATTATTTGGCAGTAAAAGTAGACGTTACAGATTTAGCTAAATTTCTAGCAGCTGGATCCGAAGGCATAGGATAAGGAGCAGCATTTTTAATTGCGGCTTTAATGCTTGCATCTAGTTGTTCATCGCCACTAGGGTTTGTGAGAACAATAGAAAGAACTTGACCTGAATCAGATAGGGTAAACCTTACACTCACTTTTTTTCCAGTTGAGCCAGATGGGACATTCCATGCTGATTTAACTTTATTAGTGAAATCACGTGTTGCATTGGATGCAACTTGTTTAGCCTCAGCCTTTTTAGTTGCAGCAGCTTCTCTGGCTTTTTCCGCAGCAGAGCTTTTCTCGTCCTCTAGCTCACGAGCAAGTTCTGCTTTGCGTTTAGCATCTGCATCCGCCTTGGCTTTATTTGCTGCATCAGTTTTAGCTTTTGCAGCAGCATCCGCCTTGGCTTTATTTGCTGCATCAGTTTTGGCTTTTGCAGAAGCATCTGCTTTGGCTTTATTTGCTGCATCAGTTTTAGCTTTTGCAGAAGCATCTGCTTTGGCTTTATTTGCTGCATCAGTTTTGGCTTTTGCAGAAGCATCTGCATTGGCTTTATTTGCTGCATCAGTTTTAGCTTTTGCAGCAGCATCTACTTTGGCCTTATTTGCAGCATCAGTTTTAGCTTTTACTTCGGCATCTGCCTTGGCTTTATTTGTTGCATCGGTTTTGGCTTTTGCAGCAGTGTCAGCCTTGGCTTTATTTGCTGCATCAGTTCTAGCTTTTGCAATTGCATCCGCTTTGGCTTGTTGGGCCTTATCAGCAGCGTCTTTTTTTACCTTTTCAGCAGCTTCAGCTTTACGTTGGGCATCTGCGTTTAATCGAGCTAATCTGGTTTTCTCTGCAGCATCAGCTTTCGTTTGTTGAAGTGCCTCTTGCTTGGCTTTCGCTGCGATATCTGCTTTAGCTTTGACTTCTGCCTCCGCTTTAGTTTTTTCTGCAGCATTTTTTGCTTGTTTCACTTTTTCGGCAGCTTCTTGTTTGGCTTTTTCTGCTGCATCTGCTTTAGATTGAGCAAGTTTAGTCGCTTTATTTTGTGCCGCTTGAGCAGCAGCCATAGCCAATTGTTGTTGCGCTGCCGCAGCTTTCGCTTCATTTGCTGCTTTTTGAGCATCGATAACACTTTGATCGGGTTGATGGTCCGATTTTGTGTTGTTTTCAGTTGGAAGTTCGGGCGCAGTCTGATTAGGATCTGCTGTTTGTTTCACTTTCTCTGCAACTGTATTGTCTGTTGTTTCAGTTGAATCTGTTTCTACTAAAGGCTTTGGTTCGAGTGGTGGTAAATCTTCAGGTTTAACTAATACCGTTTTAATTTGCTTCGGTGGTTCAGGTGGTTTACTTAAGCCGAGAAAAAGTAAGCCAGTAATTGCCACCACATGGATTCCAATAGTGAATCCAAGCGCAATCGCTTTTTCTTTAGATTGTGGCTTTAGAAATTTTTTCATAACTTACTTTTCAACAGACTGAGTCAATAAACCTACTTGGCTTAAACCTGCTTCTTGTAGTGTAGACATAAGTTTCATGACTTCACCATAAGGGCGTGATTCGCTACCATTGATTAAAATACTGAGTTGCTTTTTATTGGCATCAGCTTGTTGCTGGTTTTCAGTGAGTACTACTTTTAATTGATCAAGCGTTAAGACATCGTTCTGATGTTCTTTATCTTCAAGTTTAATTGTTCCATCGGCTTCTAAAGTCACAATAGTAGGGCGGTCTTCAGACGATGGAATAGGGTTGTTATTGGCCTGAGGTAAATCAACTTTTACCCCAGTTGTAATCATTGGTGCAGTGACCATGAAAATCACCAATAAAACCAACATGACATCAATGTACGGAACGACATTCATATCACTTTTTAATGGTTTTTTGACGCGATCAAAACGTCCAGAACGTTGGATAGCCATTATTCAGTTTCCTGTGTAGTTCCCACAGACTGACGTTGTAATAGCGCCACCATTTCTTCTGCAAATAATGCACGATCTGAATAAATTTGTTCGCCTTTCGCTGTGTAATGGTTAAATGCCAATACAGCAGGAATTGCAGCAAAAAGACCAATTGCTGTTGCAATTAGTGCCTCGGCAATCCCTGGTGCAACAGTAGCCAAAGTGACTTGTTCTACTTGTGCTAAACCAATGAAAGCATTCATGATGCCCCAAACTGTCCCAAATAAACCGACATAGGGTGCAACAGAACCAATACTGGCTAAAGCACTTAAGCCTTGTTCTAAACGAGTTTGGTCACGGCTTAAACCGACACGTAGAATACGTTCTGTACCTTCAATCATCGGTGATGTTTCAGCTTGACGCTTTTTAAGTTTAAGAAATTCGCTTAAACCTTGGTAGAAAATATCTTCTAAACCATTCCGCTTAGAGTTCAGTTGTGCATTGTTATATAGGGTATTGAGTTCAGCACCAGACCAGAATATTTTTTGAAAATGTTCATCACCTTGCTGTGCTTTCTTATAGCCCATATGTAACTTGGCAATGAGATACCAACTAAAAACAGATGCCAGTACTAAGACCAGCATGACCAATTGAACCACAGGGCTCGCTTGTAAGATTAAATCAGAGATGTGTAGCGAAGATTCTAGTTGTGTTGCCATAGTTACATGTGCCAATAGTTTTTTTATTCGTAAGCTAATTCTTTTTGAATTAAATCACGGATTTCGTCGGGAATTCTACAAGGTTTCATTGCTGTACTTAAACATGCTAATTCTACCTCGCCAGAAGCAAGCATGATTTCACCACGATAAATATTCTGTTGCAATACAAATGACGAAGCTTTACACGAAACTACACTTGCTGTAACAGTAATAAGATCGTCCATAAGTATAGGGCGCGAATATTTCAATGCAATTTTATGTACCACAAAATTATAATCTTTTTGATGCCAATAGTGGTGTATTCCAGAAGCACGTAGCCATTCAGTACGTGCGCGCTCCATAAAACGAATATGATTGGCATGATAAACGATACCACCAGCGTCTGTATCTTCAATATAAACACGGATTTGAAATTCAAACTTGTTCGCCATTTTTAACACCGTTCATAAATTAAAATATTGATATAAATTAGTGGTTTAATTTAAATCATTCAAGCATATTAATGAGCGAATAAGTGCTGAGGTTTAATTTGTAGACGCATAGTAGACGATAAAATAATAGTGTGTATTATTGCGAAATATTGCTTAACTTAATTCTACTCTGGCTAACACAAGAATAAAACTCACAAAAACATATATAGATAGCATCAGTGAATCTGGCATCTACCGTGATAGTGAGTTGATTGGGTTTGCTATAAGAGTTAACACAACTTGTAAAACTTACGTTGTTGAAAAAAAGTTAATGGCAAGGCTGTTAGGTCTACAATCGGTCTACATGGAAACTTAACACTAGCTCAGGCACGAATTTTAGCACAGGGCGCGTTATCTAAAATGGCGCAAGGTTACAATCCCAATTAAATAAAAAAGAAAAAAGAGAGCAATTGGTTTTTGATAATAAAATAGGGCTTTGTTGCACAAACCTAGCATTTGAGGCTTATTCATCAATATAATTTCAAAATGAATAAACCTGCAGCTAATATCTATCGGACAACGAATTGGTCTTCTTACAATAAAGCACTGATCAATCGAGGAAATATATCAATTTGGTTTGATCCAAAGACTGAGTGGTATGCACAATCACAAGGCAAGCAAGGTTGAAATCAGACCTACTCCGATACAGCTATTCAATGCTACTTAATGATCAAATCTCTCTTTCGGCTCTCTCTACGCATGGTTACAGGTTTTCTTCAAAGTCTGATTAAACTTTGCGGATTAGATTGGACAGCCCCGAATATCAGTGATATTCGTACACCACGCTTTGTAGAAGACAAAAGCATATTGATATTACGATTAGCTGCCAAAAAAGTAGCGATGGGCTACATCTACTCGTGGATTCCACTGGTTTGAAGTTTTTAGGTGAGGGTGAGTGGAAACGTAAGAAACACCAACCTGAATATCGTCGTCAATGGCGTAAACTGCATATCGGTATAGATGCTAAAACCCTGCAAATACGTGCTGTTCAGTTAACGACGCACAATGTCAGTGATTCGCAAGTACTTGGGGATTTACTTGATCAAATTCCACCAGATGAGCGAATTGACTCTGTTTATACCGACGGAGCTTATGACACTAAATGCTGCCGACAAGTCATTTTAGATCGACAAGCACATGCGGTCATTCCACCAAAAAAATGTAAAGCCATGGAAAGATCAGCAAGCGAGGTCTATAGAGCGGAATGAGTTATTGAAAACAGCCAAACAGTTAGGAAGATCCCTTTGGAAAAAGTGGTCTGGTTATCACCGTCGAAGTTTGGCAGAAACCAAGATGCATTGCATCAAATTATTAGGCGATAAATTAACATCAAGGAGTTTCCCTAGTCAGGTGAACGAGATTCATGCACGCGTAGCAGTCTTGAATAAATTCACAGAATTAGGTCGCCCTCATACCCAAGTTGCCACTTAGATTTGGCTCACTTAGGGTAGCTCTGTCCTTTCAAGCCTTTGTGCAACAAAACCTTATTCAGTTGTTAAGTGGTTTGTAATAGTAACATTAAAAAAAATACAACGACTACAGTGCTTTGAATGAAGCAAAGTACCCCCTCTGTTGAGGGCTTTCGAATGATGCCCATTTTGTTAAATGGAGGATGATTTAAGGTCTTTTTATTGTTTCGATAGAATTAATTCCTGACCTTCGTTGTAAAAAATTAAAGTATAGTTTTTTAATATTTTTCCTGTCGAGCTGATACAGAATTTTCCTGTAACTGGAACTTTCCATTCTGATCCAACATTGCTTAGTAAGCCAATCCAAGCATGTCCACTAAAAACAAATGTTCTGTCATTTTCTATATGCGAGTCTTCAAAATAAATAGCGTCACACCAAAAAATATAAGGTTTACCAAAATCTATTTTAGAAAATTTCCAACAACTTAAAAAAGCAAAATTGCTTTCAAACCATTGGTCTTGATGGTTCAACTGAATATAACTATAAATCGCTTCCGCTGTAGATTTTTCTAACTGTAGAACTCTTCGCTGAATGCGTCTTTTACTCGAATAAATAAACTTAGTATGCTTTTCTTCTTGGTATTCATTTCTTTCCATAGCTTTAATGATTACATTGTAGTTTGTCTAAAATTAACATAATACACTTATATGAATGCTTGATATTTCATCATAAGCATCAATATTTTATATGAAACCATGATGGGGTTCAGCGCACTATCATGGTTTCTTTGTGACTACAAAGGTGCTGCCGCTCAGTTTGATGTATGGAATAAAGTCAAAGGCAGGATTGTGCAAGGTTTAGTGAGCCGTCGCGCTAAAGAACGGAAGTTGTATGAGAAATCCCTCTAGGGGGCTTTTTCGCATAACGCCCATTATGTTAAATAAGTTTCAAAACGATCGTTCCCATCGCATTAAAAACTCTTTTGATTCAGTTTCTTCATCTAAGGTTTCTTCTAAAACTTTAAAACCAACAGACTCATAAAATCTTACGCTGTTAGTATTTTGTTGATATACATTTAATTCTAGATTGTTTCTAATTCCCTTAGCATGATTAATTAGTAGTTTACCTATCCCTTTACCTTGCTGCTCGGGTGATACGAAAATTGCAGCTATCGTATTTTCTACTAAAGCGATGAATCCATAAATGTTAGTTGTATCTTCTGCAAGATAAACCTCTGACATTGGAAGATAGGTATTTTGCATTTGTACTTTATTATTTTCCCAATATATTTCCGGAATAAAATCATGAGCTTTAACTGATGCATTAAACCATATCTCTGTTAACCCACTAAAATCACTAGTATTTGCCTGCCTAATAGTTATTGAGCTCATAACATTTTACTCTTAAATTTATTAAAATTAACATAATACACTTATACGAATGCTTAATAATTTTCGCTTCATTTTTGAATCATACCTTACCTTAAAATATTAAAACTTGAGTCAGGGCAGGGCAAAGAAATCACGCTATGGCTCATTGATGCTGTTGCAAAATACAATGAGTGTAAAGCGAAGCATGGTGCTGTTGTGAAAGCCCTTTAGGAGGTTTTATAATTATTGTTAATCATTGCAACTTTTTAAATAATATTGACAACTGTGCTTGGTTTTATATAGGATGTGTGGCAATCATGTTATTTAAATGTTTATTTTTGGTGAGTAGTGAGTTCTTTTAGATTGGTTATCATGTTTCTACTTTCATCAATATTCTTAATGTTTATTTACGTCGATATAAATGGAATTTAGAAACCTCCCTATTTTTAGATAAAAAGAAACCTGCTTCAAGCAGGTTAATATGTAATTTCTTTATTGTGGTATCAACCACTCCCTCCAGTGGTCAAAAATAGTATATATGTTCACTGATAATAAAAAAGTCAAAGGCAAGGTTTAGTGAATCGTCGCGCTAAAGAGCGGAAGTTGTTTGAGAAAGCTCTTTAGGGGACTTTTTCGCATAACTCCCTTTATGTTAAATGGACGATCTCTTTATAGGTCCTTACTGAAGAAAACCACATCCATATTTAAAAAATTAGAAGTAAAGGTTTTAATAAATTCTAACTTCTTTAAAAGATTATGAGCTGGCACATTTTGTTCTTCAGAAAATGCTATTACCTTTTTAAACTTTCTATTTTTCATGTCTTCTAGCAATCTTGAAGCAGCTTCAATGACATATCCATGTCCTCGTTCGCTTTTGACCAATCTAAAACCTAATTCTGCTTCATCTGTCCCATCTACAGTACATATTTCAAAACCACAGTAACCAACAATCTTATTGGTGTTTTTCGAGATAATAGCTAACTTTCCAAACCCATATCTTTCATAATGTCCTAAGATTTCATAAAAACGATTTGTTGCATCTTCAACATCCAATGTTCCGTTAGGTGAAAAAGCCATGAAGTCTTTATCTTGAAATAGAGTGATGGCTTCATTTAAGTTTTCTTCGGCGAATGGTTTTAATAATAAGTTTTCCGTTTCAAATACAGCCATCTTTCAATTTACCTAAAATTAACATAATACACCTTATGCGAAATAATTTATATTTATTTATAAGTATCAATATATTATATGAAGATATGATGGGTTCAGCGCACTATCATGGTTTCTTTGTGACTATTCACGGTTGTGATTTGATCAATAGAACAAAAGCTGTTTGAGTGAGAAAGCCCTCAATTGAGGGCTTAAGTTATTTTTGCTTGGTTTTAATTAAATCACTCAAATCATAGCCTTGATTTTTAGCATGATCTAAAAACTCTTGAGTAACAGTCGGGTCGAGATTTGGTGTTCTACTAAGTAACCATAAATATTTTTTATTTGGTGTGCCGACTAATGCTACTTGATAGTTATCATCTAATTTTAGTATCCAATAGTCACCTCGGCCTACAGGAAGCCATCGAAGGGATTTTGGTAAAAAACTAACTTTTAATTTTGTATTAGCAGGTGCATTTACGACAAAGGCTTCGCCAATGGATTGCTCAAGTTTTCCACCTTTGCTGTAACATCTATTATCAATTTTTACAGTACCATTATCATTTAATGAATAATTTGCAGTTACGTTATAATCACATTTATTCTGAAAATATAACGGTTTGCGTGCGATTTCATGCCAAGTACCTAAATATTTATTTAAGTCAACATTAGAGACTGTATTTACCTTTTCTTCACTAGCGTATGTTAATGCAGCAACACTAAGAAATGCTACCCCAGATAAAAGGGCTAAAATCTTTAATTTGTTGTTCATAATATAGCTCGTTTAGTTAAACAATTAATAAATATATAGAGTTTGGTGAAGTGGAAGAATGATAAATTGTAAAATTAATTAAGTGTCATGTAATTTTTTTATCGAAATTTCTTTGCGAATTAAACCTAGGACTCTTATTTTTCAGCGATATTATCATACTCAAAAAGGTAGCATGTAACTAAGCCATGCTGAGTTGAAAATAAAAAATTGCCTAATAATTTATATTAAATTATCAGGCAAATGGCTTTTAATTAAAACATACAACCAGAGTTACTATTATTGTATTTCTCTGTTCCACATGAGCTGATGAGCTCATTTGCAACAGCATCCGCAGCTATAGAATTATAAAAATAGTTGTTATTTTGGTCTATAATTTCTTTACTATTCGCTGGATGATGCCAAGTTTGATAAACTTTTCCATTATATTGTCCGTAGCCTAATGAAGTTGAATCCGAATATCGAATAGTAATCCCACCAAAATTACGAGTTAAGGGATATTTTGCAATATCTGGTATTTCTTCAAAACTATTATAAGAAACCCTTTGATAAACGTGTAATTCATAATATTCGTCTAGTCTAGTGTATTCTCCAGGAATGAACACTACTGAACCTTGTGGAAATATGTTTGTACTTGCATTCAATGCTGCAGCTGAGGTTAGATTAGTTGTACTGGTCAATAAATTTTTATAAATATATTTTTTAACTTCCATACCTGAAACATCGATTCTTTTATAAGCCATACTCGTTCTGATGGTTGGGCTTATACCTTCAGAATTATAGAAAGATGTCGTTAAGGTAGAACCATCATCAGAAATAAAATAATTACTTGGGATAGCTGTACCTCTAGTAGTATTGGTTGCTGGAGGTTGAACATAAACTTTATTTTTGTCCACTAAATAAATATTACCTGATGAAAATGTATTAATAAAACTTGAATGTTTTATTTGATTAAATTCCTGATTTATAATGTTATTTTTTAAAGTGTGAGTGTAACGATTATTAAGTTGAGAGCTGAATGTACCAAAGCTATATACAGAACTATCTTGAGTATACATTGGTGATGAATTTACTGTAGGTGTTGTAGGTGTTGTAGGTGTTGTAGAGTTGGAGTTTGAATCTCCGCCTCCGCCACATGCGGTTAGATATAAAGATGTAGGTAATATAATTGAAAGTAATAACTTATTCATATACATGAATTCCAAATGTAAAAATTTAAATTATAAAAATATTAATCTAATGCCATGATAAATGGATTTACACACATCAAATCACGTAAAAATTGGATTAAGTATAAAATTATGCAGTATTTTTATGTGATTAAAAATAAAAATTGTTCAAAATCATAAAAGATATTTTACTAAAAGGTATTTTTACTTCTGCTGTACTTAGGCTTGTTGCGGTATCTTTTTAATCATACCCAATGCTTCATATGATAATTGTGTGGTCTATTTATGATTCGATGCGTAATGTTTATTTAATTATCATAAAAAAGAAGCTTATTTAAGAAGTTGACTGTGGGTGGTTTGAGGAAAAGTAGAATGATAGTATACTTTTCGACTGTTGTTTATTGGTGTTTGTTATTGCTAATTATTGTAGTGTTAAAATAAAAATAATACTAATCATGGCTCTAGGTCTTTTATTCTTACTGATTAGTGTTCGTTATTGCGAAATATTAAACGTGTTGTAGAATTTGAAATTCAAACTTGTTCGCCATTTTCATGTTCCAATTTTCACACTAAATTTAAATTTTTAAAACGATTAGGTTGTATATATTTTCAATGTAAATACAGTTGTGAGCAAGGCATTACAAAGGTTTGAATTTTAGCACATAGTTTTTTTACGAATTGGCGTAAGGTTTCAAATCTTATCATTCATACGATCTCTCGTTGGTTTGATCGCTTATAAATATACATTTAAAATTAATTTTCAAACTCAATAGAATCTAGCTTTAAAATTTTGCATGCTGTTTGTTTAAGTTGTAAGCCTAAGTATTCAGCGACTAAATACTGATACTCCTGTTCTTTGAGTTTTTTCTGCTTTGGCATCAATGATTTTAATGACTCATAAATATATGCCATGGCGGAAAATCGAACTGCGAATATGATCAATATAGGTATTTTTCCATATTGATCCTTGATGACAAAGATCAGGTAGAGACAAATTATAATAATCATGGTTGCTACACTTAAATGCAAAGTATTGATTTTTTCATTGGGTGAGTAGGCTTTCATCATGTCTTAGACATCTTCTTGATGATACAGTCCGATAAATATTATGGCGGAGGCTAAGTTGAACTGAATGCTTTTGATGCTAAATTTCGAAGGTGCATGTGTAATTTTTTCTAAATCATAATCTTCAAATTTGAATGTTTCATTAGTCGTAATATTCTTCAATATAATATCGAGATGTAAATTATTTTCCACATTCATCGTCTCGACTAAGCAGGTCATTTGCTTGTTGAATTGGTCGGGGACATGGCGTGGAAGAATATGTGTTGCGTAATCTGCGGAAAATTGTTTGAAATAGTCCGATTCAATTTTTTAATGACTAGTTCTTTATTCATAATATTTACTTTTTATTTTTCAACTATATATTTAATAAAAAAAAGATAAGGGAGAAAAAATCTCCCTTTAAACTAACTTTTAGGTTCAGGCGGTGTTAAACCAAACTGTAAATAAGCTTGATTGGTTGCAATACGCCCACGAGCAGTACGCATCGCATAACCTTGCTGAATTAAATACGGTTCAATTACGTCTTCTAAGGTGCCTGAATCTTCAGCCATTGCAGCTGCTAAAGCTTCCACACCAGCAGGACCACCATCGAAACGTTCAAGTAACATTGACAAATAGCGACGGTCTAATGTGTCTAAACCATCTTTATCGACATTCAGCATGTCTAAAGCTCGCTGCGCCATGTCCTGAGTGACTTCACCTGTACCTTTAACTTGCGCATAGTCACGTACACGACGTAACAGGCGATTGGCTATACGTGGCGTACCTCGTGCACGACGAGCAATTTCTAAAGCACCATTCGGTGTTGTCGGCACATTCATTAATAATGCTGAACGAGAAACAATATGGGTTAAGTCTTCAACTGAATAAAATTCCAGTCGCTGAACAATACCAAAACGGTCACGTAAAGGTGAGGTAAGTAGACCTGCACGTGTTGTTGCAGCAACCAGAGTGAATGGTGGTAAATCTAATTTTATCGAACGTGCACCAGGGCCCTCACCAATCATGATGTCGAGTTGGTAATCTTCCATTGCAGGGTAGAGGATTTCTTCAATGACTGGTGAAAGACGATGAATTTCATCAATAAATAATACATCGCCTTCTTCAAGATTGGTCAGCATGGCAGCCAAATCACCAGCACGTTCCAAAACAGGACCAGAAGTAGATTTTAGATTTCCACCCATTTCACGAGCAATAATATTCGCCAGTGTGGTTTTACCTAAACCCGGAGGGCCAAAAATCAGCGTGTGATCAAGGGCTTCACCACGACCACGTGCAGCACCAATAAAAATTTCCATTTGTTCACGTACCACAGGCTGACCAATATAGTCATCGAGTGACGTTGGTCGAATGGCGCGATCAAAATGATCTTCTGGTTTTTCAGAACCACTGATTAAACGGTCTTGCATGAGTGTCTTTATCTATCTTATTTATTCATGGATTTAAGTGCGGCACGGATAATATCACTGGCTTCTGTAAAGTCACCTTTTGCAGCATTCACCAATTTTTGTGCTTCCAATGGTTTATAGCCTAAAGATTGTAAAGCAGCTTCGGCTTCTGCAACCGCTGAATGACCTGTAAATTGTATTTGTGTAGATGTCGAATTCGAAGACGTACTACCCATAGTAAATGCCTTAAAGCGGTCACGGAGTTCAATCATCAAGCGTTCTGCAGTTTTTGCACCGACGCCCGGAACTTTAACTAAAGTTTTAACATCACTATGTTCAACTGTGTGAACTAACATTTCCACGCTTAAGGTTGAAAGGATACCCAAAGCCATTTTAGGACCGACACCATTTACTTTAAGTAAAGTACGGAAAATGGTTTTTTCCTGTGTGTTGGCAAAGCCATACAGCAATTGAGCATCTTCACGAACTGTTAAGTGTGTCCATAATGTTACTTTTTGTCCTTTTTGCAATTGGCAAAATGTAGAAAGTGGCGTGTCAATTTCATAACCCACACCATTTACATTTAAAAGTACAGTTGGGGCTTCCAGTGCTAAGACTTCACCAATTAGACATCCGATCATTAATATTGTTCACTTATTTGTTAATGGTTGAATAGTAGATGCCATTTGCTCTAAACGCAAAATAACATTGATAAACTTATATACGATAGGTTAAAGATCATCATCTAAGTTAGACGGAATAATATCGCTAGATTAGAAAAAACCGACCTTATTGCCTTGTAACTCTTGTGCAAGATTATAGGCTTGATGGTCTGAAAACTTACTCACAATATCTAAGACTTGCATAATATTGTCGTAATGACTTTCATTAAATCGTGCACCGAAGCGGTCTAAAATAGACATTAAACGACCATCTTTAAAGCTTAAGGTTTTATTTGGTGTTGTGAGTGGAATAAAGGCATCCAAAATATATTGCAAACTTTGATGGGCAATAATTTCTAAACCTGACTTTTGTGGATGCTCAAAAATCTTCTCACGGGCTAAGTTTTTAGCTTTGTTAATGCCTGATTCAATATCTTCCGAACAATATTGTAATAAAGAGCCTTTTAATTGCCCTGATAAAATTTGGAAATGATGACGGGCAAAGGCAGTCGTGACTTCATCAACTAGACGTTTCATGACACGACCACGTAGAGCAGCAATTTTTTGTTGCCATGTGGTGTAGGGCGTGGTCAGTTCAATGGGTCTGCCATATTCACCAATCAAATCTAGAAAAATAGGTTCAACTTCTTCATAGGTTAGCATATTTAAAATAATGCCATCTTCAAGGTCGATCAGGGCGTAGCAAATATCATCTGCGGCTTCTAAAAGATAAGTTAAAGGATGGCGACACCAATGATAATCTCCCAATTGAATCAAACCAAGTTGATCTGCAATTTGCTTCAGAATATCTTTTTCCGCCTGATAGCATCCGAATTTTGCACGTTGGCTTGCTGGGGTATCACCCTGTGACTCAATGGTTTTAGATAGCCAAGGATACTTTAAGTAAGCCCCTAACGTTGCGTAAGTAAGGCGCATGCCACCATCATTCGGATGGTAATCAATTTTAGTTAATAATCTTAAACCTTGGGCATTACCTTCAAACTGTCGGACATCGGCTTGTTGTTCGGGGCTTAAATCACGTAAAAAATCGGTATGAGAGGCATCATCAAACCATTCACGAATCGCATATTCACCTGCATGCCCAAAAGGTGGATTACCAATATCATGTGCTAAACATGCCGCTTGAATAATTGCGCCAACATCGGCAGGGGAAATCCACATAGGAAGTCCATCTTTAATTTTTTCAGCCGCTAACATACCCAATGAACGTCCAATACAAGATACTTCAAGGGAATGGGTGAGTCGTGTATGAATCCCGTCGTGCTGTGTAAGTGGATGAACTTGGGTTTTACGATTGAGTTGTCTAAAGCTTTGCGAAAAAATAATGCGGTCATAATCTTTATGAAATGGGCTACGTGCCTGTTCTGTACTTTGTTTTTTACTGCCTAAACGGACTGTAGATAGAAGTTCTAACCAACGCATTTGAGTCATTTATCGTTATTCAGTTATTGCTTATTTTGCATCATGCCAAATTTATTAAAAATGTACTAGAGTAGTGCGACATAAGTTGTCTTTTCTAATAATATTTATTGCAAATTTTTTACTTTGACTGATTCACACCAAGTTTGAAAATTTGTAGGTTCGAAATTCAAGCAATTATTTTTAATCAGTATTTTATAATAAATATCATTGTTAGTTTCTGAAAAGTAATAATAGTATCGAGTGTCCTTACCATACCGCCAATATCCACCTGAACCTTTATCTATTTGAATTGGCGTAAATTGGAAAATGTTACTGTCTTTTGGAATGTAGTTACTGTTATCTACCATTAGCATCCAAAGGTTGGAGAATAAATAGGTAAATATAGTCAAGAATATGAATAAAATAATTCCTATTGCGATGGAAGTGGATTTAATTTTCATAGAAATACACGTTTCCTTTTTGTTTATACCTATAATTCTCTGTCTATTAAAAAGCGAAGATGGGTAGCAGCATATTTTATAGAATCTACATTTGAAGACCGATATTTAGAGCACTAAAATATTCAATTATCGTATGCAATTGATGAAGATACTTCCTGTGGCGATGTTTTCTATAAAAAAGTGGAAATCTTGCCAAAGAAAACCTACAAACCCGTGAATATATCTATTCGGTGAAGTAAATCAATTGTTACTAATCATGTTTGCAGCCGAAAGTCAAAGAAATTCGGACATTTAAAATGAAGTATTCAGCGTTTTTTAAGTTGGATATGACTAGCTGAAAGTTTGCTTTCGCAGTAGAATATGCGCTCTCTTCAAGTCACATTGCGGTAGGTTGTCTAAATCTGCCCGTGGAGCCAAAAACAGCATGTTTATCGTTGCCGGTGCACCTGCACACTCTTCTTTTAAGCAAACACAACTATTAACACGTCTTGCGTCTATTAGTTCTGTTCAATCAATAGAAAGCCAATGGGTTTACCTTTTCGACCAAGCGCTCAGCGAGCAACAACAGCAATCTGCATTACAACTTTTAAATGATGGCGCATCGTTTGAAGTTCGTCAGGCTGCAAGTGATGAAGTTCAGATTTTAGTCACGCCACGTCTCGGTACTATTTCGCCGTGGTCGTCTAAGGCGACCGATATTTTTGCGAACTGTAATACACCTGTACACCGCTTAGAACGCGGTGTTTTGTTTACTTTAAAGGGTATCTCTGAAGTATCCACAGAAGTAAAACAAGTTTTGCATGATCGCATGACAGAAAGCGTTTTTGCTCAGATTGATGATGCGATTGCTTTATTCTCAGAAACTGCACCTAAGCCTTTAAACTCAATCGATATTTTGGGTGAGGGTAAAGAAGCGCTTGTCAGAGCTAATTCTGAGTTTGGTTTTGCACTTTCTGATGAAGAAATTGATTATTTAACAGCAGCATTCAATAAATTAGGTCGTAATCCGAATGATATTGAATTGATGATGTTTGCTCAGGCAAACTCTGAACACTGCCGTCATAAAATTTTTGGTTCTGAATGGACAATTGATGGTGTAAAACAGCCATTGTCATTGTTCCAAATGATTAAAAATACGTATAAAGAATCACCTACAGATGTATTGTCAGCATATAAAGACAACTCATCTGTGATTGTTGGTTTTGACACGCAACGTTTCTATCCTAAAAAGGATGAGGCGACAGGTCATCACATTTACAAATACAAAAGTCAGGCTGCTCATATCCTGATGAAAGTAGAAACCCATAACCATCCGACAGCAATTGCACCATTTGCAGGTGCTGCAACAGGTTCAGGCGGCGAAATCCGTGATGAAGGTGCAACAGGTCGTGGTGGTAAACCAAAAGCAGGTTTAACAGGCTTTACGGTTTCTAACTTAAACATCCCAGGTTTTGAACAGCCGTGGGAAGACAATTACGGCAAACCATCACGTATGGCATCTCCACTTCAGATCATGATTGAAGGGCCTTTGGGTGGTGCTGCATTTAACAATGAATTTGGTCGTCCTGCATTAAACGGTTATTTCCGTACATTTGAACAAAATGTGAATGGTGATGTGAAAGGTTTTCATAAACCAATCATGATCGCAGGTGGTTACGGTAACATCCGTCCTGACCATGTAGAAAAAGATGCGATTCAGCCGGGCGATTTATTGATCGTTCTGGGTGGTCCTGCAATGCTCATCGGTTTAGGTGGTGGTGCTGCATCTTCTGTAGACAGCGGTAAATTAGGTGAAAACCTCGATTTTGCTTCTGTACAGCGTGAAAATCCAGAGATGGAGCGTCGCTGTCAGGAAGTGATCGATACGTGCTGGCGCATGGAAGATTACAATCCAATCGTTTCTGTACATGATGTCGGTGCGGGCGGTGTTTCAAATGCAATGCCTGAACTTGTGAATGATCACGAACTGGGCGCAATTTTAGATTTACGTAAAATTCCATCGCTTGAACCTGGCATGTCGCCAATGGAAATTTGGTCAAACGAAGCGCAAGAACGTTATGTTTTAGCCATTCATCCAAGTTCATTGGAATTGTTTGAGTCGATCTGTGCACGTGAACGTTGTCCTTTTGCTGTATTGGGCGAAGCGACTGAAGCACGTCAATTGACTGTAAATGATCCATTGTTTGACAATAAAGCCGTGGATATGCCAATGCAGGTTATGCTTGGTGGTACACCACGTATGAGCCGTTCATACGAAACGATTGAACGCAAAGGCACTGACTTTGATGTATCTAAAGTTGATTTGAAAGATGCGATTTTCCGTGTTTTGAAAAATCCAACAGTTGCATCTAAATCATTCCTCATCACCATTGGTGACCGTTCAATTACAGGTATGGTTGCACGTGATCAGATGGTTGGTCGCTGGCAGGTTCCTGTGGCTGATGCTGCTGTAACAACGACAAGCTTGCAAGGTTTTACAGGCGAAGCAATGGCAATGGGCGAACGTCCACCTGTTGCATTGCTTAATCCTGCGGCTTCTGCACGTTTGGCTGTAGCAGAATCTATTTCTAACATTATGTGTGCCAACATTGAACAGATAAGCGACATTAAATTGTCTGCAAACTGGATGGCAGCAGCAGGGCAACAAGGCGAAGACCAAGCATTATTCGAAGGCGTAAAAGCCATCGGTATGGAAATGTGTCCTGCACTTGGTATTGCAATTCCAGTCGGTAAAGACTCATTGTCAATGCGTACGACTTGGAATGATGAAGGTGAAGACAAAGCTGTAACTTCACCAATGTCAGGTGTGATTACTGCTTTTGCTCCTGTATTGGATGTGCGTAAAACATTAACACCTGAATTGAAAAATGAAGAATCTGTATTGGTTCGTATGGACTTATCTAAAGGTCAGTTCCGTTTAGGTGGTTCGATTCTTACTCAGGTCTATAAAGAGATTGGTTCGGTTACACCAGATGTAGATAGTTTTGATGATTTCAAAGCATTTTTTGCATTAGTACAGGATTGGAACAATAGTGGCTTAATCAAGGCTTACCATGACATTGGTGATGGTGGTGTTCTTGCAACTGTTGCAGAAATGATGTTTGCTTCACGTTTAGGTGTTGCACTGGAAGACCAATCGATTGCAAGTTTATTTGCAGAAGAAATTGGTGCAGTGTTACAGATCAGCAAAGCAGATTGGACTGCACTAGAAGCAGAAGTTGCAGCATCAACATTAAAAGATGCAATTGCTGTGATTGGTACTGTAAATACGACTGACCAATTGTCTGTCAATGGTTTAGTGTTTGAACGTACTGAATTACAACAGGCGTGGACTGAAGTTTCTCATCAAATTCAACGCTTACGTGACAACGTAGAAACAGCGGATCAGGAATATAGCCTGATTGCTAATAAAGAACACAAGGGCTTGATCGCACTACCGACATTTGACTTGAATGAACCTGTAGAAGCGCCATTTATTAACGAACGTCGTCCAAACATGGTGATTTTACGTGAACAAGGCGTAAATGGTCATGTGGAAATGGCTGCGGCATTCGACAAAGTCGGCTTTAATACTGTCGATGTTCACATGAGCGACTTACTTGCTGGACGCATTGACCTCGATGATTTTGAAGGTCTCGTTGCATGTGGTGGTTTCTCTTATGGCGACGTATTGGGCGCTGGCGGCGGATGGGCGAAGTCTGTTCTTTTCAATCCAAAATTACGTGATCAGTTTGAGAAATTCTTTAACCGTGACAATACTTTCAGCTTAGGTATTTGTAATGGCTGTCAGATGTTGTCTCAGTTATCTCCATTAATTCCTGGTGCAGAAGCTTGGCCACGTTTCCATCGAAATACTTCAGAAATGTTTGAAGCGCGTGTTGTAAACGTACGTGTTGAGAAATCGAACTCTGTATTGTTAGAAGGTATGGATGGTTCGATCCTTCCTATCGCCGTGGCGCATGGTGAAGGTCGTGTTGTTGCAAGTGCGGAAAAAATTGCTGCACTCAATACAAGCAATCAGGTCATTCTACGTTATGTAGATAGCTTGGGTAATGCTACAGAACAGTATCCAATGAATCCGAATGGTTCACCTGAAGCGATTTCTGGCGTAACGTCTAAAGATGGTCGTGCAACGATTATGATGCCACATCCTGAACGTAACTTCCGTGCGATTCAACATTCTTGGAAACCTGAAGAATGGACTGAAGATGGTGCATGGTTGCGAATGTTCCGTAATGCCCGCAAATTTATCGGTTAATTGATTTTTTCAAATGCTAATTAAAGAAGCCCCGAAAGGGGCTTTTTTAATCTATGATGTTTGAAAATATTGCATATTTACTAAAAATGAAAAAAAGATTATTGGATGTGACAAGAGTTATTTTGGATAAGTTTAGCAATCGCTATCATGATTATTATGGCTTTTGGGGTATAGGTGTACTGTATACCCATGCAAGGCATTTAAATACATCGAGTTTTACTTTTAAATTGTTGAATCAACACCATGACATTAACGATATTTTTTTAGAGAAAGTCCATCAAAAATTCTCTAAATATTTAGTCCATTATTTAACTATCCATCATAAATTTGTGACTGAATTAAGCATAGCCATGATTAAAATTGACATTGATCGCGATCATCTTTTAAAGGCCTCGACGTTATATGGGGATTATTTTTGTGTGCAAGTCGAGTTGATAGATCAAAAAGGTCAGCGTTTTTTTGCTGAGTCGGATGGTTATTGTTTTCCTCATATTGAATGGGTTCAACAAAGAAAATTGATTGACTCATTGTCATTAGAACAAAAAAAATTTTACTGGGAAGCCTCGAATGAACATCAATGAAGGTATTGGAAAATTGTTACACTTTTAGGGTTGGTTTATTTTTTGCATGTTATACATTGTCTATTAAAAGACCGATGTTTTGCCCCAAAAATGTTCCATAATGTAGCAAGTCTGAGGTGATAAAATGATAAGAACAGTCAATTATTCAAGTATAGACCGAGTGGCTTTACGTCAAAAAGGCTGGAAGTGGTTTGCTGTGGTAATGGGGTTACAATTGCTGATGATTGCTTGTGTGTATCTCATTACTTAAATGAGAGAAAGTAGATTTGAGTTAAATAAATGATTGAAAATGATTTGAAGTAAATTTAATTCTAGTCTGTGAATATATTTTCATAAAAGTATAAGTATTCATCTGCAATTTTGTGATCATCAGTATTGTTTGAGTCTTATAAAATCAAAATTCATCAGTCCATTTTTGGATAAATCTCGAAATAAAAAAACCACCCGAAGGTGGTTTTTATCAAAATTTTATAACTTAATGTGTGGCATCAAAATTATAAGATTTTTGCTTTTCGGTATCGAATTTGCCTTCCCATTTACTAATGACAAGAACAGCAAGTGCATTACCAATTACATTCAATACAGTACGTGCCATATCTAAAATACGGTCAATACCTGCAATAAATGCAAGACCTTCAAGTGGAATACCAACACTGCCTAAAGTTGCTAATAACACAACGAAAGATACGCCTGGAACACCTGCAATACCTTTAGACGTAATCATTAAAGTTAAAACTAAAACGACTTGTTGGGTAATGCTTAAATCAATTCCATAAAGCTGAGCAATAAAAATTGCTGCAATACTTTGGTAAAGCGTAGAGCCATCTAAGTTAAATGAATAACCGATTGGAACAACGAAACTGGTGATTGATTTTGGCGCACCATAAGCTTCCATTTTTTCCATCATACGTGGCAAAACGGTTTCAGAGCTTGCAGTAGAATAGGCAAGAATCAATTCATCTTTTAATATTTTGATAATTGTCCAAATACTGAATCCACAGAATCTAGCCACAAAACCAAGCACAATAAAGATAAAGAAGAAAATTGATGCATATACTAAAATTGCTAATTTGATGAGTGGTACAAGTGAACTAAAACCAAAGTTTGCAACAGTTGCAGCAATCAAACCGAATACACCAAAAGGTGCAAACATCATGATCATGTGCGTTACTTTAAACATGGTTTCAGAAACAGCTTTTAGGACATCAATCAGCGGTTGTTTGGTTTCTTTTGCAAGAGAACCTAAACCAATACCGAAAATCACAGCAAAGAAAATAATTGGCAGCATATGCCCATCATTCATTGCAGAGAAAATATTCGATGGAATAAGTGAAAGAACAGTATTCACTAAACCGTGAGCTTGGTGACTCACTTCTTGTGTCGTTTGTTGATATTGTGAAATGTCTGAAGTGGTTAATTTCGACATATCAATACCAGCACCTGGCTGGAATACATTGGCAGCGACTAAACCAACAATAATGGCAACTGTAGTAATAACTTCAAAATAAACCATGGTTTTAAAACCAAGTTTACCAATACTTTTACTGTCTCCAGCATTGGCGATACCTAAAATAAGCATCGACAGTACAAGTGGTATGACAATCATTTTAATAAGATTAATAAAAATCTTACCCAATGGTTGTAAGAAGTTAGCGACAATATCATCACGGATTTCAGGTGCGTTGTGCAGGAAAGCACCGACCAGAACACCTAAAATGAGCGCAATAACAATTTGCCAAGCAAGGCTAATTTTCATTCTCTTCATACTGAGCCCTTAAATTTCAGATTTTGGCGAAAAGGAAATCTCTAAGAAAAAAACGTAAAAATCCCCCTCACAAATCTATGTGGGAGTCTCAGCATGGGAGATTGTAAACGTTAAGAGTATTTCGAAAATGGTGCATTTTGCATACATTCTTAACAAGCTACTAATGTTATTTCAATATTGGGGTCTGATTGATTGAAATTAGTTCAGTTTAATTTAATTATACGATTGGAATGTTAAGTTTAATTCATTATATAAATAATATTGTGAGCATTCAGTCTTATTTTTTATTAATATGAGCCAAACGGTAATAAGCCCAAACCAGTAGAATGCTACCAAGGCAGAGTAAGTAAATCAGTTTCGGAATCACGATTTCAAGTGGAACACCCATTTGATTCAGTTGGATGAATACATTAATCCCATGTGTAGACGGTAAAATTATCGATAATCCTTGTATCCACTGTGGCATGGCTTGTAATGGCCAAGCGACACCTGAAAGTAAAAATAAAGGAATAGAGGTGAAAATGATCAAATGTCCAGCGCGTTCAGAAATATCGAGATAACTGGCTAAGACCATTGCCATTCCAATCACACAACTCATGAAAATAGGAAGGGCGATTAACATTCCCCAAAAATTTCCACCTCGTGGGTAATCATTCAGCCAATAGGTAAAGCCAAAAAAATATAAACAGCCTAAACAGCCAATGGTCAAAGCTGAAAAATAAATTCCCCAAAATTCGGCAGGTTTTGCGCGCCATTTTTGTTCTCTATAGCCTGCGAGCAGCATACATAAACCAAGTACAATGGTTTGATGAATAATTAATGGCGCAATTGCAGGGAAAATATAACTTCCATAACCTGACAATGTATTAAATAGCGGAATTTGGTGAATGGGTAAGCTTGCATGAAAATGTGAAATTTTCCCAAATTTTTCAGCTTGTTCAGCAAGTGCATTTTCTACAGAAGTAGCTAGACCTAAACCGATCTGTTTGGTTTTTAAAAAGTTAGCGCTACTTAAATATAAACCAATTCCACCGACTTCACCACGTATCAAACTGTTGGATAAGTTTACGGGAAGCAATAAAATCCCATCAGCTTTTAAGCTTTGAACCTGTTTTTTTGCATCCTCAAAATTTCCAGTGACAGCTATAATTTTAACATTTGGGCTATTGGCAACTTGGCTAATAATGCTGTTGGTCACCACACTTTGTTCTTCATCTACAATCACAATAGGTAAAGATGCCGCATGTTCTGCTTTATAAGCCGTTGGATAGAAGAAACTGTATAAAAAAACAGAGAACACCATGGTTGTGAGAATGGATGAGTTCTTCCCAATATTTTTAAATGTTTGTAAATAATATTTAAAAATATCTTGGATAAATTTAATCATGAGGAGTCTCCTGAACTACTTTTTTCAAGAACCATCCCGCTGATAGAAAATAAAAAATACAATATATTGCTAAAATAGATAAAGGAATTAAAGAAATATAGATAGGACTGCCAATCACCCATTGCTCGGTTTGTAATTTTGCATAAGGTGTATAGGGAATAATATGCGCCCAAAATTTAGTAAAGATGGGGGCATTATTTAAAGGTAAAGTCACACCTGCAAAGCTTAAAGATGAACCGCCATACACAGCAATAAATCCAAAACTTTTTGCTAGATTCTTTGTGGCTAAAACGACAGCGCTGCTAATAAAAGCATAGGCGCTATATAAACAGAACTGACCAAGTAAGATTATCCATAAACTGCCTGTAATAAACCATCCACGAATCACGACCAACCAAATCATCCATAGCCAAGTCCAAAAACAAAAGATCAGGATGTAAAGTAGGTTTTTACCCAGTAGCGCTTGAAAAACCAATTTACCATTGACCCAGTGATTGACTGTACCGTATTTCAGTTCTTGACCCACTGCAAAAGCCACGCAACAACAGAGTAATAAATGCAGAATTGCAGGAATCATATAAGGCTCTAAATACAATTCATAATTTAGATTTGGGTTAAATAGTGGTGAAATTTTAACGTGCGCAGTGTCAATGTCTACATAAGGAATTTGATTGGCATAATGACTATTCTTGGCAAAATCACCAATAGCCTGTACAGTTGAAACCATCATTGCAGAAGAAATACTATTACCAATACTAAAATAAGACTGATTATAAGCAATACTGATCTGAGCATCTTGAGCTTGGACTAGCCGTTGTTCTGCGCCTTCAGGAATAAAGACAAAGCCCCAAACCTGAGTTTGATTCAATAATTTTTCAGCTTCATCTTGGCTTTCGGTAATTGTATAAATATCAATTGTGCTGTTATGACTCAGATATTTTTCAATATTTCGACTCAATTCGCTATGATCTTGGTCAATAATCACAATGGGTAAATGCTCAGCTTTACCTGCATAAAACATGCTACTAAAAAGAATGATAATGAATAATGGGGCAAGCGTGACAAGACATAAATCCCATTTGTTTTTAAGCAAATAGAGTAGTTCTCGATGCATACTTCGCCACACATTTATCATCTTTATTTGCTCTCTTGTAATTTAAAAATCACACTCATTCCAACTTTTAAATCTGAAATGGGTTGAGCAGGTGCTAACTTTACTTTAAAGCTGCGTATGTCATAACCACCAGTTTGTCTTGTGGTTTTAATAGTGGCAAATTCACCTTCAGCATCAATATTTTTAATGTTAAATGCCGCTGTTTTATTTAAGGCAGGAATAAAACCTTGCAACGATCGGGTTGTGTAGACTTGTGCATATTGATCTTCTCGAACATTTAAACTGACCCACATTTCATCATCTTGAATAATGCTGACTACAGGTACACCTATTGCAACCAATTCAGAAGGCTTACCATATATTTTTGAAACAGTACCATTGATGGGAGAAGACAATTGGGTTTCGGCTTCAAGTGCATTGGCTTCTGCAACAGCTGCTTTGGCAATTTCTACTTGTGCATCGGCACTCGATTTTTGCTCAGACGTGCTGCCACGTTTTGCACGAAGGTATTGTTGATACGCAGATTCAGTCATTTGACTAGCAGAAATTGCTGCGGCATGCATTTCATCTCGGCGTTGGCGGGAAATAACACCTTGAGTATATAAATTTTCACCCCGTTGATAGGTTGTATTCGCAAGATTCTCTTGGGCTTTAAAGGCTTGCCAATTGGCATACAAAGTTTCAATATTTTCTTGTTGTGAGCCTCTATTTGCAGTGGATTGTAATGCCAATGCAGATTGTAAAGTGGCTAAAGCTTGCTGTTTTTTTGCATCAATTTCGGGACTGGTTAAACGTACCAGTACTTGTCCTTTTTTGATTTTTTGACCATCTTGCACAAAAATTTCTTCAATACGACTCGGTACTTTGGTACTCACATGCAACGTTTCGGCTTCAACACGACCTTGTACATCCACTATTTTAGGTTGATAACTTTTCCATAGACCAAAAGCAATAAGCCCAAGTAGAGCAATCAATACGACCAAACCGATTACAAGCAAAGCTTTCTTTTTATTAGGTGTTGGCACTTGTGAGCTTTGTTTCTGTTGATAATCGTTATTTTTACTTTCTTCTGCAGTATTTACATTGTCAATATTTGATAATTGAGTATTTGATAGTTCAGTTTGTTCATCATTTACAATAGGCTTTGTGATATTTACAGATGATTGATGATTCGATGGCGCTAATTCATCTACCTTAGTTTGATCACTTTTTTGATCATTTTGCAGAATATTGTCTAGGTCTTTACTGTTATTTTGCTCTTGAGTCATGCGCTGAATCCTTAACGAATATAGTCAGTATGAATTTGATTTACATAGCCTTTAAACTGATCTATTGAGCCATGACTGTGTAATAAACTAGCAAGTGAAATCACATATTTATAAGCATTCAACGCCATATCGGTTTTTAAAGCACTTAATTGATTTTGTGCATCAATCACTTGGGTTGCAGTACCCATATCTTCTTTAAATGAAAGCGTTTGAATGCGTAAATTTTCTAGAGCCGCTTTCTCATTTTGGCGTAAAAGTTGATGACTTTGCTGTGATGAATTCATTTCATTGTAGGATTTATAAATTAAATTTTCGATCTCTTGCTTAGTTCTAGCGGTCATTAATTCAGTGGCATGGTGTTGTAATTCAGCCGCTTGCACATTTTTATTTTTATCAATGCCTGAAAATAAATTATAACGAGCAGCCACACCGACGATCCAATTTTGATCCTGATCTAAACTGTATTCGCCAAAGGCAAATAGTGTCGGTTTTTTTGCTGCATTTTGTATTTTGATATTTTCATTCGCCAATTGTGTATCCATTTGCATTTTACGAACGAGGCTTGAAGACTCTGGATAGGATTTTAAAAATGTGATGAATTGTTGATTATTTTCATTATTAATAAACAATGGCGTAGTTAATTGGTCTACTGAATTTTTATTAAGTAGGTTTTGTAGTTGGAATTGGCTGGCTTGTAAGTTGGCCTGAGCATTTTGAAAACCACGTTGTGCGTTATTATGAGCCACTTCAAACTGCATACGCTGACCTTTACTGATGAAACCTTGTCGTTCAATTTTCAAAGCATTATCATAATGTTTTTGCATCGCAGACAAATTAAAAGATGCAGCTTGCAAAAGTTGTTGTTGTAATTGCACATTGAAATAAGCCTGAATCACTTCAAAGCGTTGAGTATCTTGAAGTTGCTTGCTATTCAGTTGACTGCGTTCAGATTTTAAATTGGCAATATTTTTAGTCGATGTGGTCAAACCACCTGTATAAATCGGCATCATCACCGAAACCGTTGGGCGAATTGTTTCATCCTCCAACACCACATGTGCAGTATCTGGGAATAGCCCAATTCCACTATGAATACCTTGTCCTAAAGCTTCTTTTAACGGATCGATGATATTACTGGGAATATTTTGCTGAGATTGCCACTGATCTACTTTTTCGTTTACACCATAAGACAATGTTTGTTCTAAATTATTTTTTACACCATTGAGTGGAATGTCAGTTTCAGTGTGAAATTTATAAGCACGTACATTCAGATCGATGCGAGGTAAACCAATATTTTTAACAGCATCTGCTTGAAGTTTAGCGGCTTGGTCTAATGCTGTATTGGCTTGAGTGGTATAAGAACTGTCTAAAACCGACTGTTCGGCTTGTGCATAGCTTAGGTTTTCGGCAAAACTAAAAGTGCTCACACATGAAAATACACTCAATAGTGCGACTTGTTGTATAGATAAAAATAATGCTTTTCGAGAATATAGTATTTTAAATTTCATCTGAAAAATCATCAATATTTGTTTGAATTTAAATCATTCTAACCTGTAATGACTAGAATAAATAATCTAAAAGCATATTTCGAAATGTGTAAATTTTGTAGTTTATGCTCAAGTTAAATATTTTTTGCATTTAAAATAATTAAAGTGGTTAAATATGTCTAAAAATAAGCATGGATTATCAATATGGAAAAAATTGTTGTTGAATCATTGGTAAAAGCACCTTTAGAAGTTGTATGGGATAGCTATAATAATCCGCAGGATATCGAACAGTGGAATACTGCGTCAGCAGATTGGCATACGGTTAACTCTAAAAATGATTTACGTATTGGTGGGCAATTTTCAAATCGTATGGAAGCCAAAGATGGTAGTATGGGCTTTGATTTTTCTGGCACGTATACCGAAATCGTTCCAGATCAAAAAATTGCTTATAGTTTTGGTGATCGAAATGCAGAAATCCTTTTCAAACAACAGCATGATCAGCAGGGTCGAGCTATTCTTGTGCAGATTAGTTTTGATCCAGAGGATGTTTATCCAGTTGAACAACAGCGTGCAGGGTGGCAGGCAATTTTGGATAATTTCGCCAAATATGTAGAAACCAAAAATGCATAAATTTTAATTTAAGATTATTGAACATATCATTTTTTATCGATAATAATCTGCATAGATACTTTGCAGATTATTTCGGCTCATTTGATCTTACAATTTTTACAACACATGACGCAGATGAAAGCTTTGAATTTATAACGCTATCAAATGGAATTGCAATAAATTGTTCTTGTGAAGAAAAATATAAATCAATCACTGATCTTACTCTGAACAGATGAAAATAAAATTGAAATTTGTTATTGAAATATTAACTTTAAAAGCATGATTAGATTGAAAGATTGACTAACAAAGCTGCTGCAAGAAAAGCTGTTTTGTGGTTAAATGCGCCTATTTCATCCGTTTCACTTTATAAAAGGGAAAAATCATGCGCGCGTACAATTTCTGTGCTGGTCCTGCTGCATTACCTACTGCCGTTTTAGAAAAAGCTCAACAAGAGATGTTAGATTGGCGTGGTAAAGGTTTATCCATCATGGAAATGAGCCACCGTAGCAAAGACTATGTGGCTGTTGCTGAAAAAGCTGAAGCAGACTTACGCAAATTGATGAACATTCCAGAGAACTATAAAGTATTGTTCTTACAAGGTGGTGCATCACTACAGTTTTCTGCAATTCCTTTGAATCTATTGGGTAAAAACTCAAAAGCAGATTATATCCACACAGGAATTTGGTCAGAAAAAGCGACTCAAGAAGCACAGCGTTATGGCGACATCAACATTGTAGAGGCGGGTACAAGCATCGACGGTAAACTTGCTATTACTGACCAAAGCCAATGGAACTTATCTGATGATGCTGCATATGTCCATTATGCAGATAATGAAACGATTGGCGGTATTCAATTTTCCAATATTCCAAAAACAGATAAACCTTTAGTATCAGATTTGTCATCAAGTATTTTATCGGCACCATTAGATGTATCTAAATTTGGATTAATCTATGCAGGCGCGCAGAAAAATATTGGTCCTGCGGGCTTAACACTGGTTATTGTTCGTGATGATTTATTGGATCAAGCAAAACCTGAAATTCCAAGCTTGTTAAAATATGCTTCGCAAGCAAAAAATGATTCAATGGTGAATACACCTGCAACTTATGCATGGTATTTGTCTGGTTTAGTTTTTGAATGGTTGCTAGAGCGTGGCGGTGTAGACGCAATGCATAAAATCAATTTAGGAAAAGCTAAACTGCTTTATGGTTATATCGATGCGAGTGATTTTTATAGCAATCCAATTGCTGTTCCTAATCGTTCAATTATGAATGTACCATTTACACTTGCAGATGACGCTTTGGATAAATTGTTCTTACAAGAAGCTGAACAAAATCATTTATTGAATCTCGCAGGGCATCGTTCAGTGGGTGGCATGCGTGCAAGTATTTACAATGCTGTTCCGCTTGAAGGCGTACAAGCACTTGTAAACTTTATGGATGATTTTGCTAAACGTAATGGTTAAGTATTAAATTATAGAAAGAATAAAAAATCCCTCAATATTGAGGGATTTTTTGTATAGATCGCTTTTCATTGCATTCAGTGCGAATTAAGCGCTTGGGAAAATGCCTAACAGATGAATAATGATTGCAGCTAAAAACATACCTAGAACAAAAAAGCAGCAAGCTCCTTTATCCAAGCGTAAGAGAAACCCGCTATTTTCATGAATCAGACTAGTCGATTGTTCAGGTATAATTTTCATTACTGAGCCTAGATTTTTAAATTATTGTTAAATCCTATTGGTTCGTCGTATTTTTAACATAGTTAATCGGTTAAATAAAGTGCTAAATTGCATTATATATAGGCATAAGATTTTATTATCTCTGAATAAATAAAAATATTCTGAATTTAAAATACGATGTTTTGATGTTGATCTGTGGATAACTTGGTTGAATTTTAGTCAATATCTAGTAAATATTAACTTTTAATGGAATGTTGTTTAATTATTATTCAACAAGCACATGATATTTATTAAGTTAAAATTTCTATATAAGATGGTGTTTTTAAATTCAATTTTGAATTTATATTATCTTCATTTTTTAAATAGGTTAAAGTTTTATATTAAGCCATTAAACGTTGTTTATTCCTTGAGTTAAATCAAAATCAAATTTTGATATTAAGGATTTTTGATTTTTGTTTGTGGATAACTCTGTTTTTTGAATTCAAAAGGTAGAATTAAGATCGAATCATTCTTATTGAATAAAAGTGTTACAAAATATGTAGTAGGCTTTTCACGAGAGTAATTTTTATCAATTTTTGATTTGTATTGAAAATTTTATATTTTTTAAATTATGAAAAACTAGATTCTACAAGTAGGGTAAAAATTCGTTGATAAAAAAGCATGATGTGATACATCATGCTTTTTAAGAATTTTAAAATCAACGATATAGGTTAATCCGAAGTATAAAAAACCTATCAATACAAAACGAAAGAATAGAAACTAGGCAGCAGCATAAATATTGGCTTGAATCCAAATATTGCCACGAATATATTGTCCAATGTCAAAGTCTTTAAAAGTACTATCTTTGGTTGCGATTCGTACAAGAATTGCAGGTTGGTTTTCTTCTAGAATCAAAGTGACATCATAAAGGGTATATTCTTGTTGCATAAACTGCATTTGAGTCTTGCCCACAATTTTACCTTGGAACCAAGCTTCATCTTCTTGCCCTAAAGTTTCGCCGTATAAATAGGCAACCATTTTAGAGAAATCTACAGTTACAGGTGCTTTATCATCTTCTGACTTTGCTTCCCAAGCATCTATCTGTTCTTGTAGGTTGTCTGGTGCGATACCATTATTTTGCGAAAGGATATCATTTAAAGCGCGATGATGTTTGATCGAAGCAGGATCATCGACAATAATTTGTTCGTGGTCAGAGACTTTTTCAAGTTCATAAGCCCAAGCATTTAATTGAACTTTATATTGCTGATCTTTTTGGTATTGATGGTAGTTGACGCTATATAAACTATCAAAAGCATAGACTGTACAATTTGTACCGACGTTTAAACTCAATACAGCTTGGGTATTGGTTTTACAGGTAATAATTCGGTCAATCGAAGCATTTAATTGGTAAGGACTTTCAAAACTTGGAAATGCTGTTTTCACCGCTTTAGGCTTATTATTTTCAACATCAATGACCTGACACAGTTGTACAGTTGAGCCACTTGGACCTTGGATTAGCCATGTTGCTTCATCCATGTCGCATTCTTTTGAACATAAACCCATGGGCATAATTGGAGCATCTAAAGCCTGACCTAACCATTTAGGTACTTCAGTGGCAGGATTTTCTGTTAGCAAATTCCAATGCTCGACATGGCTGCCGAAACTTTGATCTTCAATAATAATGGTTTCTGGTCTATTTTGATTGTTCATTTTCACAGTTATAAATGCCTCTCTTATGCTATTAAATCGAGGGTGATTGTTATATTTCAAGTCCCGAAGTGTAAAATGATAAAAAAAATCAGAATATTAAATTGCATTGTAGTGAATTAAGATAAAAATCGTATTTAAAACCATCAAAGTTAAGTTTTCGATCCTTTTAAAATCACCATTGATGCAATTTTTTATCATTTGTTTAGACAGAATTCTATGACGGGAAATGAAAGCAGAAATAACATGATATGAATAAGACACTGGAAGGGCATTTTGTTAGAATAAACTTATAGATTTAAATCGAGATGCGTTGTGCTGCCATTTAAGCTTTGGGTTGATGCAGATGCTTTACCTAGAATTCTCCGTGAAGTGATTTTACGTGCTTCAGATCGTTATCAATTAGAAGTCACTTTTGTTGCGAACCAGCCTGTCGGGATTACACCTTCAGTGCGTATAAATTCTCTTCAAGTTATGCAAGGTGCGGATCAAGCAGATCAAGAAATTATTGACCGTATGAAAGAGCATGACATTGTCATGACACAAGATATTCCCCTTGCTGCACAAGTCATTGAAAAAGGTGGTATTGCTATTAACCCTCGTGGTGAAATTTATACCGAGTCAAATATTAAGGCACGACTACATTTACGTGACTTTATGGATACGTTACGTGGCGCAGGTGTGCAAACAGGTGGACCTTCCCCAATTTCAGAACGTGATAAACGTGAGTTTTCAAGCAGCTTAGATCAAACTATTTTAAAGCAAAAACGAAAAACCGCAGTGTAAGCTATTCTCAATACAATAAAATTGAATCCATGTATGTATGTATGTATGGGTTCAATGAAGTCGTTCGATTAGATATCGTATGACTATTTTAAAAATTCATATCATCGTTTTATGATGAACAATAAAGGGTTGCTCATGAACAGGATTTTTGAGTAAGAACTTTATTCATTCTATTCAATATTAGTTAGGAACGTGTATGCCCTCCAAATCAAACCTTGTAACGACGTATGTGTTATTGGTCTTCATTTGGGCGAGTACACCGCTAGCGATTGTCTGGAGTGTGACCGATTTAAATATGATGTGGGCGTTAGTTTTACGCTTCTTAATCGCATTACCAATCGCTTTTCTTTTATTGGTCGTTTTAAAAATTAAATTACCTTGCGATAAAATAGCGATGCATAGTTATTTTGCAGGTTCTTTTAGTTTGATTGGTTCGCAAATATTTACCTATGCAGCGACCCATTATCTCAGTTCAGGCATTATTGCTTTAATGTTTGGTCTAGCTCCGATTATTGCAGGTCTGATTGGACGTTTTGGATTTCAGCAAAAATTACACAATATTCAATGGATCGGCATGCTCGTAGCACTGTCTGGTTTAACCATTATCTGTACCAGTAGTGGGGCAAGTAAGCATGTCCATCCGATTGGAATCGCTTTGATGTTCATGAGTGTATTTGCATATTCAATATCGATTTTTTGGGTGAAAAAAATCAATGCGGAAATTGCTCCAATGGCTCAAGCAACAGGATCGATTCTACTTTCGACGATTGCTGCAATTTGTATTATTCCGTTTATTTGGCAATACGCACCTACACATATTCCAAATGCAAGGTCTTTGATTGCATTGCTATATACAGTCTTTATAGCATCGTTATTGGCTATGTTTTGCTATTTTAAATTGGTACAAAATATCAAGGCAACGACATTATCCTTAACGACAGTCATGACCCCTTTGTTAGCAATGCTTTTGGGCGCTATGCTTAATAATGAAAAACTGACAATAAGCGTATTTTTAGGCGCTGCTGTTTTAATTTTTGGGGTACTTTTGTATTTCTATAAAGATTTTAAATCGAGCCGTTTTCTTGCTAGAAAAACGAAAATTTGAGCTTTAATGTATTCATTCAATTGTTCTAGCTATTAATCACTCGGTATTAGATTTTTTTGAATACAATCTGAAAGTTTTACTTTGTCTTGTGGGTGTAAGGTAATGAAGTATGCACCTACACGATATCGTTCATTTTCTTCTTCTGAATAGGCAATTTGTGCTGTAGCCGCGATGTGAAAGAAATTTTCAGGATGACTCAGGGTGACATGAATAAATGTCCCTTGTTTGAGGTGTTGTTCGCTATTAAAGCTAAAGCCACTCTCTGAAAAATTCACATTTTGGGGTACTGGTAACATGGTTTGTACAATAGAATCGTAAAGAGAACCCGTAATAAGGTTTAATTTTTGGTTGAATAAGGATAATATTCGAGCAATTTGTTGATCTTTTTCATTTAATTGTTCTAATTCGTAGTGAAGTGCATGATCAAATTGATCTAATTCTGCAAGTAGTAGAAAATAGCGCGGCAATACAAAATTTGGATCATATGGATCGTTTAGCGCAACTTCTTCAGAAATGACTTGATAGTTGATTCTTAATGCTACATCAATACGTGACATTACACGACGTTCAGTTGCTTCATTCTGTTGCTGTAACGCTTCCATAAAACACCTCGGACTTAGATGGTATGTTTAAACCAATTTCGCTGTATATAGGGTTGAGATACACTCGCGCACGGCGTAGTAATCACTTTATTTCTTTTATCGCTCTGGTTTCCATGATCGGTCTAACCTTAGGGGTTGCTGTACTTATTACAGTTTTATCTGTTATGAATGGTTTCGACCGCGAGCTTAAGAACCGTGTCTTAGGAATGATTCCTCAAGCCACTGTTTCTTCAACACAAATTTTAACAGATTGGCCCGTTCTTGCAAACAAAATTGAACAACATAAGCATGTAACAGGTGCTGCACCATTCACACAATTACAAGGAATGCTTACAGCACAAGGGCAAGTGGCTGGAATCATGGTCACGGGCATTGAACCCGAATATGAAAAGAAAGTTTCAATTATCCAAAATCACATGGTTGAAGGTAGCATAGATCAGTTAAAAAAAGGTGAGTATGGCATTGTTTTAGGTAAACGAATGACTGATGCCTTAGGCTTGAGAATGAACGATAAAGTTACGCTCGTATTGCCTGAAGCAACACCATCGCCAGCAGGTGTCGTGCCACGTTTTAAACGGTTTACTATTGTTGGTATTTTCAGTATTGGAGAGGTCGACAGCACCTTTGGTTATATTGCTTTAAATGACGCGTCTACATTGTTGCGCCTACCAGATGGTGCGCAAGGTGTACGTATGAAGTTTGATGATATTTTCCAAGCACCTGTTGTTTCAAAAGAAATTGTTCAGGAATTACCTGGCAATTTTTATGCTTCAGATTGGACGTATACACAAGGCAATTTATTTAGTGCGATCCAAATGGAAAAGGCAATGGTTGGGCTTTTACTTTTATTAATCGTTGTCGTTGCTGCTTTTAATATTGTGTCTTCGTTGGTGATGGTCGTGACTGATAAAAAATCAGATATTGCGATTTTAAGAACATTAGGAGCATCTCCTAAAACCATTACCCGAATATTTATGGTTCAAGGCACTGTGATAGGTGTGGTCGGTACGGTTGCAGGAACAATTTTAGGCGTTATCTCTGCATTGAGTATTGGTAAAATTGTTGGATGGATAGATACGACGTTCCAGTTGCATTTGTTTGATGTGTATTTTATTAGCTATTTACCGTCTTACTTAAGATGGTCTGATGTTGTCATTATTGTCACCTTATCATTCTTATTAAGTTTTATAGCGACAATTTATCCTGCAAGACGTGCAGCTAAAATTCAACCAGCAGAGGCACTTCGTTATGAATAGTGCTGTAGTGAGCCCAATTGTATTAGAAGCCCGAGATATTTATAAATCGTTTACAGATGGAAAATCGACTGTAGATGTGATCAAAGGTTTATCTTTGCAAGTCAATCAAGGCGAGTTTGTATCGATTGTTGGATCGAGTGGCTCGGGTAAAAGTACGCTTTTGCATATTTTGGGCGGCTTAGACAGTCCGAGTCAAGGTTCAGTAAATTTAAATGGCAAACCTTTTGACCGTCTAGATGAAACAGAGCGTGGCTATTTACGTAATGAACATCTTGGATTTGTTTATCAATTCCATCATTTATTGCCAGAATTTACTGCGCTTGAAAATGTCGCAATGCCGCTGATGTTGCGAAAAGATGTGGAGTTTAAGAAAGCTAAAGCGCAGGCAGAGTATTTACTTGAACGCGTTGGGCTTTCGCATCGTTTAACGCATCAACCTGGTGAATTATCAGGTGGTGAGCGTCAGCGTGTGGCTTTGGCACGTGCTTTGGTTACGCAGCCTAAATTAATGATGGCAGATGAGCCAACAGGAAATTTAGACCGTAAAACGGCGAAATCTATTTTTGAACTGTTGCGTGATTTACGTCAAGAATTTAATATGGCAATGCTTATCGTGACTCATGATGAACAGTTGGCGAAATCGGCAGATCGAATTTTGCATATGCAAGATGGATTGTGGATAAAAGAATAGCTTTCTTGTGTTAAAAAACAATGCTGCATGTGTTGTTTGAATCCATTAGTATAAATGATTAGACCAAGTCCAATTCAATTGTGCTTGGTCTGTAAATAAAAATTAAATAACAATAAATTAGAATAATTAATTATGTATATATATCTGCTTTTTATTGGATGGATACTCGGTATCTCATTCATGGGACATCAAATACCGCAATATTTCAATCTTTATCTGTACTTAGTCATTGCTTTGAGTGCAATACTATTTACATTGAATTGGTTGAAATTTCGATTCACACAACTTTTTTTCTTCATGATATTAAGTTGGATTTTAGTCGGGTTACTCAGTTATTTCATCGGTTTATATTATGCAGACCATGCTTTAGAAAAGCGTTTGGCTTTAAAATCTATTCCACAACAACAAACTGAATATATTATTTATATTGCTTCAATCAATAAAATTAAAAATAAAACGACGGATTTACAAACAACACATTTAAATGATTCCTCAACGTATTTTAGTCAGCGTGTGGAGAATATCCAAAAACTTGAACCAGCAGAAAATTTTCCACAGCAAAGTCAATTTCAGCAATCGATCCAACAACAAGTTGTGGTGCTCAATGCCAATCAACAACCCATTCAAATGTTGATGTATATCAATAAACAGCAAGCTGAAAAGATTAGAATAGGGCAGTATTATCGTGTCATTGGGCAAGTGAAATCGATTCACGGTTATGCAATTGAGGGAACTTTTGATAAAGAACGCTGGTTTATTCAAGAAAATATACTGGGTATTTTGAAAATTCAAAATATTGAAAGCATTGATGAGTATCAGGTTCAGCAATTGGGTTACTTAAAATTTGTATCTCAGCAGAATGCATTTTTTCAACAGCTTAGCTTGAAAATAGAAAACTTAAGGCTGCATTTTAGAGACCTAATTGAACATTCATCATTGCACAATAAAGGCTTATTATTGGCATTGTTAACAGGTGATGAGAGTTTACTTTCTGATGATATTCAAAATTTATTTAAAAAATTGGGAATTTCACATTTATTGGCAATATCAGGTCCACACGTTCTGATTTTTGCAGCAATTTTCTGTTTTATTTTTAACTGGATGATTCAACGAATTTATCCACAAATTTATTTGAAAATTCCGCGTCCATATTTATTGGTTTATCCATTTTTGTGTTGTGTAATTTTTTATACAGCATTTGTCGGTTTTGAAATTCCTGCATTGAGAACGATGCTGACGGTTGCTATTCTCAGTCTGATTTTATTATTAAAACAAAAAATTCAACCGTTTAAACATTTATTATTTACAGCCAGTCTCTTATTACTGATTGATCCATTTAGTATTTTATCTGCAGCATTTTGGTTGTCTTTTGGCGCATGCCTGATTTTGATTCGTGTTTATCAGACCATTCAACAGCAATCCAATGCGCAAATACAGACATGGAAAAGTAAGCTAAAACTTTATCTACATGTTCTGGTTGCGTCACAATGGAAAACTTTTATTGCATTATTACCGTTAGTTTTGTGGATATTTCAACAGTTTTCATGGGTCACACCATTCAGTAATTTAATCGCAATTCCCATGATCGGCACTTTAATTGTACCGATTGAAGTGTTCGCAGCATGTATAAGTTTGCTATTTGAACCTCTAGGCTTATTTTTGTTTAAATTTTCAGATGTTTTGTTGAGCCTATTAAATAGCTTACTTATTGCTTTAGATCAGTTATTCAATTTCAAATTGAATTGGTGGGCGTTCAATACAGCTGAAATCATATGTATTGCTTTAGCTGTTCTGGTCTTATTTTTACCGAGAGGTGTTATTCCTAAATTTTAGGCATTGATTTGTATTTTGCCTGTATTATTTCCCAATAAAAATCATGAATTATTTCAGTTAAATATACTCGATGTTGGGCAAGGGCAAGCTATTTTCATTAATTTACCAGATCATAAAATGATGGTTGATACAGGTGGTACTTTTGATGAGAAAAAGTTTAGCGTTGCCAAGAGCTTAATCATTCCATTTTTAATGCGGCAGAGTTTTCCTCGTTTAGATCAGGTGGTTTTGACGCATTTGGATTTGGATCATAGTGGTGCATACACGGAAGTTGCTGACATAATAAATATTAAGAAGGTGTTCTCAAATCAAAAAGATCAACGCTTTGATCATGCTAATTTTGAATATTGTCATTCAGGGCAACAGTGGCAGCATGGAAGTGTGAACATTCAAGTGCTTTCGCCACCTGAAAATAGCCTAAGCGAAGTTCCTAATAATCAAAATGAACTCTCTTGTGTGATCTATATTCAGGTTCCGCAATCCAAGCAATATCAAAATTTCTTATTGATGGGTGATGCAGGTTGGGAAACCGAATTTAGGTTGTTACAGCAATATCCCGATCTAAAAGTTGATGTTTTGGTATTGGGTCATCATGGCAGTCAGCACAGTTCCTCATATGCTTTTTTAAAACAGTTGAAACCGAAACTTGCGATTGCATCAGCAGGCTTTGAAAATCGCTACGGTCATCCACATCCAATTGTTTTAAAAAGATTAAAAGAATTGGATATTCCATTAAAAACCACGATTGAACAGGGTTCAATCGAATTCAATTTACAGTCTGATGGCCAAATGAAGATTATAGATTTTAGATCCACTCGAAAATGGTTAAATTTCAGTGATCGAACTCTCTCTGACTGAATTTACTAAAGCAATTGCATCATTATGTGGGATGTTATAAATCTGCTTAAGCTGCGGATTTGCCTTAAAGCGTTTATAACTCCAATGATAATGTTCTGGATATTGGTGAATCAATGTTTCCAAAGCGGTATAAATGATTTGCGTACCCTCATTGGCATTGACTTGATAAATATTACGATCGATAGGCTCAATGATGATGTCAAAACCATGCTCATCATTTCGTTTTGCATGTAAAAATAGGGCTTGAGCTTTCGTCTTCTGGATAAGTTTTGCACTTAAATTACTGGAAAAAAGTGGAACACCAAAATATTCAATCAGTTCGCCACCATGGTGTGGAGTGTGGTCAGGTAGAATTACAGTTGTACCACCTTGTTTTAATGCTTTGAAAATTTGACGAACCCCTGATTCATCTGTAGGCACAAGATGGGCATTTTCACGGCTGCGCGCTGCGCGAACAAATTGGTCAGCATCTTCATTTTTAATGGGTTTATACATGATGGTCATTTGCGTATATTGCGCTAACCATGCATTCATGATTTCCCATGTACCAAAATGGGGGGCGATTAAAATTAAACCTTTACCTTGTGCGATGGCTTTATGAAAGTAATCTTCACCTTGAATATTATGAATGCGAGCAATATTTTTTTGGTTAGAACTTCCCCAAATTGTAAAAAATTCCATATACGATTGAATTTCATTACTAATTGCATGACGTGTAATAGACTCACGTTGTTGTTTATCTAAATTCGGCAAGCAAATTTCAATATTGAGGCGAATCGTTTCTGAAGTCTTGGTGATATGTAATAAATTGACAAGTCCTGCCAATGAGCGAGCAATAAAACGCGCTATAGGAATGGGCTGTCGACTGAAGAAATTTAAAAGTCGATTGATTATAGTATTATATTTTTCAGTCATTGAAGTCAAAAGTAAATGCTGAGTTTAAAAAATGTTGTGATTTAGCGAAATATTATAGGTTAAATTGCAACGATTAAACAGATTATACGTATTCCTTGTATATAATGATGCCTAAATAATTAATTTGGATAGTATATATGTCCGATTGGCCACCGAAACCACAAAATGATAATACCCAAGTGACTTCATCTGCGGGTGAACAACCTACAGGAAAAGAATGGCAGATTTTAGAAAAGGCTGTTCTTGCTTCTGTAGAAGAGCAACGCCGTAGTCGACGTTGGGGAATATTCTTTAAAATTCTAACGTTCCTTTATATTTTCTTCATCCTTTTTACTATGATGAAGAGCTGTTCTATGTCGGATGAAAGTGATGATGCGACATCGACAGGTGAACATTTAGGTGTGGTCAATATTGTGGGAACCATTGATTCCAGTAATCAAGGTGTGAATAGTACCGATACGATTAAATCACTTAAAAAAGCATTTGAAGCAAAATCGGCAAAAGCTGTGGTTTTAAATGTGAACTCACCAGGTGGTTCGCCAGTACAATCTGATGATATTTGGCAAGAGATTCAATATCTTAAAAAGCAAAATCCAGATAAAAAAGTCTATGCTGTGATTGGTGATATGGGGGCTTCAGGTGCTTATTATATTGCTTCCGCTGCCGATGAAATTTGGGTTAATCCATCAAGTCTGGTCGGTTCGATTGGCGTAATTATGCCAAATTATGGTGTGAATGGCTTAGCTCAGAAATTGGGTGTAGAGGATCGAACCATGACTTCTGGGAGTAATAAAGATATTTTAAGCATGACTAAGCCAATTAAACCTGAGCAAAAAGCACATATTCAGGCATTGTTGGATAATGTTCATTCGCATTTTATTACTGCAGTTAAACAAGGTCGTGGTGCGAAGTTGAAGTCTAATGATCCTGCTATTTTCTCGGGATTATTTTGGACGGGTGAGCAAGCGATTGGACTCGGCATTGCAGATAAAGCGGGTAATATTGAGTCACTAAAACGTGAATTAAAAGTGAGAAAGACTGTGAATTACACTGTTGAACGTAGTCCTTTTGAGTCAGTTTTAGGGCGCTTAGGTTCTGAAATGGGACATGGGGTAGCGGAATCTATCAATCAGCAATTGGGAACAAGTAAAACAGTGACCATGCAATAATCTGTCAATGTTTTTATAGATTCATTTGTAGGTCTAGGGATTAAGTATTGTCACATTTTTAGAAATTAAAAATTCAGTGTGGCAATATTTAGACTTGAGAGTCAGCAAGTAAATTTTAAAAGATGATATAAATTAGACTTCTTTCATTGCTACTTAAGTGATTTGAACTTTTCTTAAAATGAAAAGTTCAGAGAAATAAAAGACGAATGAAAGAAGTTTATTTTTTATAAAACAAATAATGGAAAAATGATGATTAGCCGCCCATTAATACATTTTGCACATGCCAATGGCATTCCATCTCTGGTCTATAAAAAGTTATTTGAGTTATTTGCAGATGAATATGATGTGGTTTATGTCTCTACATTAGGTACAGATCCGAGTTATCCTACCGATAAAAATTGGTCTAATTTTGCAGATCAAATCATCAATAATATTGAACAACAGGCTCAAGGTCGTAAGGTGATTGGTGTCGGGCATTCATTGGGTGCTGTTTCAACTCTACTTGCTTCATTTAAACGTCCTGATTTATTTGAACAAGTTATTTTGCTTGATCCGCCATTAATTATGGGTAAAGCTTCTTTCGCTTTTGATGTGGCAAAACGTTTTTTTCCAAATCAATTAGATAAAATGACACCTGCAAAGTTAAGTCTTAGACGCCGTGATCATTGGAATAGCCGTGAACAGGCATATGAATTATTGCGCCCTAAAAGCTTATATCAGAAGTTTGATGAATCTTGCTTTCAAGCTTATATAGACTATGCATTGGTTGAAGATGTAGAAAGAGGTGGTGTCACTCTGACTATTCCTAAAGCAGCTGAAGTGGCCATTTTTAGAAGTGGGCCATCCAGTTGGTGGCTACCCCATAAAAAAACTCAAGTTCCTGTACATATGGTTGCAGGAAGTGAGAGTCCTTTTTTACAGCAAAAATTTCCTCAGATGGCTGAAAAGAAATTAGGCATCCCTTTTACGGTCATAGGGGGTGGACATATGTTTCCTTTAGAGCATCCTGATGAAACAGTCAAAGTCGTCAAATCTCTGATTATAAAGATTTAAAAGTTAATCTAATCGTCAATAAAAAACGCATCCTAAGATGCGTTTTTTATGCAAAATTTTAATTCAAACTCAGTTAAAACTGACAGAATTGAATAGGCTTTTCGAGTTGTTGTCCTTTATACAGAACTTGACCATTCTCGTGATGTTGAATGGTTCCATTGCAGATCCATTCAATAGCTTGCGGATAAATCACATGCTCAAGGCGATGTATGCGTTCGGCTAAAGTAGGTACTGTGTCGTGTAAATTAACTTGCATGATACCTTGTGTTAAAGCCTGTCCTGCATCGAGTTCAGCAGTGACATAATGAACAGTACAACCATGCAGAATATCACCTGTGTTTAACACACGTTGATGAGTATGCATACCTTTGTAATGTGGCAATAGGGAAGGGTGAATGTTGACCATTTTCCCTTGCCATTTCTGCACAAAGCCTTCACTCAAAATTCGCATAAAGCCTGCAAGTACCACTAAATCGACATCCCAAGCGAGTAATTGTTGATGCATGACATCATCAAAAGCTTCACGGTTTGGATATTGTTTATGTTCGATAATTGCAGTTTGAATATTTGATTTTTTTGCACGTTCAAGTGCATAAGCTTCAGGTTTATTGGAAATTACTCCAACAATTTTCCCTGAAAGATTTGCATCAATCAGGGCTTGTAGGTTACTTCCACTACCCGAAACAAGTACAGCAATTTTGATCATGAGTGCTACTTATGCAAAAATCACACGGATTTTTTCGTCAGCACCTTCAACAGATTCAGCATTATCTTGAATAGTACCCATTGCCCATGCTTTTTCACCAAGTGAGTTTAATAGTTCAACAGTTTTATCCGCATCTGCTGCATCAACAACAAGAACCATACCTACGCCACAGTTAAATGTGCGGTACATTTCAAATTGTTCTACACCACCTTCTTTTTGAAGAAGTTGAAATAATGTTGGCCATTCCCAAGAAGATTCATTAACAATCGCTTGCGCACCATTTGGAAGTACACGAGGTAAGTTACCAGGTAAGCCACCACCTGTGATATGCGCCATTGCATGAACATCAACGTGCTTAAGCAATTCAAGAATAGATTTCACATAAATACGCGTTGGTTCCATTGCAACATCGGCAAGTGGACGACCATCGACAATTTGTTTAAGATCAACGTTTTTCACGTCTAAAATTTTACGAAGTAGAGAGTAACCGTTTGAATGTGCACCTGAAGAAGCAACACCGATCAATACGTCGCCAGCTTTGACTTTGGTACCATCAATAATTTTGCTTTGCTCAACGACACCTACGCAGAAACCTGCAAGATCGTAGTCTTCGCCCTCATACATACCTGGCATTTCAGCAGTTTCACCACCGACCAATGCACAACCTGCAAGTTCACAACCCGCACCAATTCCTGTTACGACATTCGCAGCAACTTCTACATTTAAGTGACCAGTAGCATAGTAGTCGAGGAAAAATAATGGTTCAGCACCACAGACAAGTAAGTCGTTTACACACATCGCCACCAAGTCTTGACCAATTGTGTCATGACGATTTAGATTCAATGCTAAACGTAATTTTGTACCTACACCATCTGTGCCAGATACGAGAACAGGTTCTTCATAACCTTTAGGAATTTTACAAAGTGCGCCGAAGCCGCCTAATCCGCCCATAACTTCAGGACGAGAAGTACGTTTCGCGACAGATTTGATACGATCGACAAGTGCGTCGCCCGCTTCAATATCGACACCTGCGTCTTTATAGCTTAAACCAGTATTTGGGGTAGAAGTTGAGTTGCTCATATTTGAAGTCTCCGCATTCGCGCGGAGATTATACCCGAATATACGAAACTCTTATGTTATTTCTGAACTAAAATGTTATCTTTATTGAAATATTTTACTTCCAATAACGATTAAATCTGAAAAAGGCGTGACTGCATGCACGATCGGACATTAAAACGAATTTTTATCCTAGCAGGAATTGCTTTAATTCTATGGATCCTCTATCTGCTTAAACCAGTAGTGATTCCTTTTGTTGCCGCTTTTCTGGTTGCTTATTTATTTAGCCCAGTGGTTGAAAAATTATCAAAAATTTTACCTCGTTGGATGTCTATAGCCATCGTTTTTATTGGTATAGGTGTTGTGTTCACTTGGGCAATGTGGTTTGTTGCACCATTGGTTTGGAAGCAATTGATTTATGCGAGAGACTCAATTCCAGCAGGGATTCATTGGATAAACTCAACATTTTTACCATGGGTTTCCAACACGTTTAGTGTAGAACATATGGAGATTGACACAGATCAAATTTCCAAAGTGGTAATGGAATATGTGCAAACTAATTATAGTGCGGACAGCATTCAAAGTCTGGCGTTAAAAATAGCGCAATCGGGACTCAGTTTTATTTCCGTGGGTGGTACGATTGTCCTGATTCCAATTATTGCATTCTACTTTTTGTTAGATTGGAATCGCATGTTACTCAGTCTTAAGAGCCTCATTCCTCGTCAATATGAAGCCAGTACGCTGAAAATTGTTTCGGAATGTCATAGTGTGCTTGGCGCATTTGTTAAAGGGCAATTCTTGGTGATGGTGTTACTCGGAATCGTCTATGCGGTTGGATTGCAGCTAGTTGGGCTTGAAGTCGGTCTGATTATTGGCATGGTGGCAGGTTTATGTAGCATTATCCCTTATCTTGGTTTTGGTGTCGGTATTATTGCCGCAGTGATTGCTTGTTTTTTCCAGTTTGGTCTAGATCCGAAACATTTGTTGATGGTACTTGCGGTATTCGGTATTGGGCAGCTTATCGAAGGATATATTCTTCAACCCTTTTTACTTGGAGATAAAATTGGTTTATCGCCAGTAGCTGTGGTTTTTGCTGTATTAGCTGGTGCTCAACTGAGTGGTTTTATTGGAATGCTAATTGCACTCCCTGTTGCTGCGGTCATTGTTGTGCTGCTCAAACATGTAAAAGAATGGTATGAGCAAAGTCAATTTTATCAATTGAGTACACAGCCAGCAGTGGTTATTCAAAATGATGGAAATTCAGAAACGATTTCTATCGATAGTCAGCATGTTAATCTTGATATTGAAGTCAAAAACACGCAAGATAATGAAGAAAAGGTCAAGTCTGATCAAGACCCACTTTAGGAATGATTTGAATATATGCGTCAATTGCAGTTGGATATAGAACCACAACTGGATGCTAGAATTAGTGATTTTTCTGGACCAGGATGGGGTCCTGTAATTGATGCTGTGCGTCAATTGCATGCAGGACTGATGAGTCGTTTCTATATTTATGGTGGTGCAGGTACGGGGAAAAGTCATTTACTCACTGCAATATGCGATTCCTATTTAGAGGTAGGTAAATCGGCGATAAAAGTGTCGTTACTTGAACTACTCGATGCACCCATTGAAGCCATTACATCACTTGAAAGTTATGATTTGGTTGCTTTGGATGATATTGAGGCAATTAGTGGTGTGCCGCATTGGCAAAAAGCAGTTTTTCATCTCATTAATAATAATACTGAAGATGGTGGGCAATTGGTGTTTTCATCAAGATTTGCACCAATCGAGCTCAAGCTAGAATTACCTGATTTACAATCTCGTTTAACTCAAGCAGTTAGTGTAAAAGTGCCAAGTGGGCACTCATATGCAGATCGCCAATCTCTTCTTTATTCAGTCTTGGAACGCAGGGGTGTACATTTTGACCCACAAATAACGGAATATTTGCTATTACATGGACCACACCAAACCAGTACACTGCTGCAATCGGTTGAACAACTAGAAAAGTTATTGAAAGGTGAGAAAACAAAGTTATCTCTTGCTACTTTAAGACAAATCTATGCTTTGATTGATGAATATAGACAGTAATGGTTGGAAGAGTCTTGGTTTTGGCTTAAAAGGTTTTAGGCAGTGATGCAATGTCAACAGAATTAATAATAAAAATTCTTGAGAATTTTATTTAGCTGTGACAGAGTACGCAAAAAGGATTTATAGCCAAGCATAATGCTGGCTAATAAGAAATAATTAAAAGAAATCAAGGAGACTATAATGCTCAAACGGGGCATAGGCTTAGGATTGTTATGTATTAGTGGTCACGCATTCAGTGCCAATATTACTGTGAATACAACAGAAGACGTGATAAAAGCTGATACTCAGTGTTCATTACGAGAAGCCGTCGAATATGTCAATCAGGGTATGCCAGAAGCGGGATACAATGGTTGTGGTGGTAAGGATTCAACGGCTAAAATTCTCCTTGAAGCAAATAAAGAATATGTCTTGAATAGTCAAATACGTATCTCAAAAGATATGGATTTTTCTTCTAGTTATGAGAAAGATGTCACTGACGTAGAAAATGTAGTCGGCAAAAAAAATGCAATTATTAGCATGTCCGGCAAAGATCGTTTATTTCATATCGAAAAAATTATTGATTCGAGTGTGACGACTACTCCTGCGATGCTGAGCGTTTCTTTCACTGAAATCACGATGAAAGGCTGTGGTCAGTCGGTGTGTGCAGATCAAGGTGGTCTGATCTATAACACAGAGTCACTGGTTATCATCAATGGACAGCTTCTTAATGGCATCGCACGTCAAGGTGGTGCAATTTATAATGCAGGTGCCTATGAGGCTAATAAAGTATTAAGCTCTGTTCTGATTAGTAGTACCTTGATTAAAGGCAATAAAGCTGAACAAGGTGCTGCGGTTTATACTGAAATTCCTTCATATCTGATTCAGCAATCCGTTATTCGAGATAATGAAGTGGTTGGCTTGAATGGTTCTGTCCTTGAAAGTCGTGATCAATATTCTGAAGAAGTCTTGAAAACATTCGGCTCAGTAGCGCCTTTTGGTGTAATTAATAGTACGATTTTTAATAACAAAGGTTATGTCGTTAAAATTTTTGACGCAATGCAAGTCAATAATGTCACTATGATTCTCAATACCTTGGGACTTATTGTGAATGCACCATATAAAAAAGGTTATGTCGCAAACAGTATTGTCGCTAAAAATGGTACTCAAGATTGTACGATTGAAGCAGGTGGCGAAGCGATGCAAATTAGTAACAACCTATATTCTTCTGGGTGTGGCGGATTTAAATCGACAGCATTGGGTAATATACAATTAATTGCAGGCGCAACGACTGAAGGTAAATGTGATTATAGCACTGGTGGTATTTTATGCCCATTTGCTGAAGTCTCTTCACTTTCATTGGGGTATTTCTTACCAAGAATATTACCTAGTTACAATACTGCTGCGGATTCACCAATTATTAATCAGGGTATATCTACTCAAGATGAACTCGCTCTTTCATGTGCTTCAGCAGATCAAAGAACAAAGAAGAGAGATGCAAATATAGAGTTATGTGATCGTGGTGCGATCGAACTGGTTGTTGATACTTCAAATATATCGACGGTTGGTCAAGACATTTTATATGATCAAACAGCTGAGTTTTCAATTGCAGAATATTTACAAGATGGTGAATTGGTTAGCGCAGAACAATGTAAAAAAATCTTCAATCGTGATTTAGATGAAAATGGAAAGCCGTGGAAAATAGGCTGTTTGAAAATCACTCAAACCAATACGCCATCAAAAGGAACAATGACGATTAGCCAAGATGGAACATTGGTTTATACACCAAATAGTCATTGGCAAGGTTCTGATGAGTTTAAAATTAATGTTGTAGCATCTACAACCAGTTTTAATAAATCTGATAATCCTTATATTTCAATTCCTGCACGTATTGTACAAAGAAAACCTGATGATTTTAAAAATGATAAAGTCAAAGTTTCTGGTGGTAGTTTTGGGTTTTTATCTTTCATCGGACTCATTGGATTAGTGGGTTACCGCCGTACGAAATATAAGTAAAAGGGATTGGGTATGAAAAACTATAAAAAAGGACTTTTGACACTTACTGTCTTGGCGGCAATGTCACTTATGGCAGCTGAAGATCGTACTATTTATGTCACGACTTTGGCTGATGAAGATGGTGAAAATGCTGAAAAATGTTCATTGCGTGAAGCTTTAAAAGCAGCATCTATGCATAAAGCATATGGTGGTTGTAGTGCTGGACAATTATATTCAACAATGCCGAATATTATTCAGTTAGAAGCAGGAACTTACTTATTAACCAAAGAGTTAAGGCCTAACTCTAATGTTGTTATTATTGGGAAAGAGTCGGCAGATTACTCGCGTCCAGATGCGCTGACAAATAACTATCCAGCGGCTCTACCATTAAAAACCACAATTTCTGGTCAAGGTACATCACGTATTTTTAATACTATTTATGAAAATAAACCAAGTTTGAGTTTGCAAGATGTCATTTTGGTTGATGGTTCAAGTTTCAGTGATAGTAATAATAATGTGGGTGGTGCAATTTATGCAGGTGGTGCTGTTACTTTAAATAATGTTTCTATTTTGAATGCAAAAGCAAAAGTAGGTGGTGCTGTATTTTTAAATGATGTAACGAGTACATTGAAGATCAATTTTGGTGTATTCGAGTCAAATCAGGCAGATCAAGGCAGTGTTTTAGGAATGTCATGTTCCGATAATTTACTGTTCACTTCACGCAGTATAGATATCAATACAGCCAGCTTTATTAAAAATGGATCAGCGAATAGCTCGAGTGTTTTTAATTTTTGTGGTCAGCCTACCGCTACATTTACGGCAAATACGATTACGCAAAACATTGCAAATCCGAATACAGGAAGTGTTGTACAATTTAGTGCGGTAACGCCTCAAGGAAAAGTGAATTTCAGTGATAAATCAAGCTTAATTTTGCTGAGCAATACGATTGTTAAAAATGACGCTTGGGCAACTTTGTTATATGGTTTTTATGGTGTAAAAGTTTTAACGAATAATATTTTGGCTTATAATGCTGGAAAATCGTGTCGCTATGCTGATGGTGATGTGAGTAAAGTTGAAAAGTCAGGTCTCGCATTAAATGCGAATGCATTGACGCTTACAGCAGGAAATGATCAATGTGAAATTGCGGAAATATTAATCAAAGATAAGAAAGATAACTCTTTAGATGTTAGTAATATTAATTTTTCAACAATTTTAACGGATTTAGAAGCATCAAGTGAATCGACTAGCTTCATGCCGATGTATTTCCCGAAAGACTTAGGTACGGATCAAGACTTGGTTGATTTTGGTTTATCAGGCTGTAGTACGAGCGACCAAAGGGGTGTAACACGTATTATTGCAGCCAATTCAAATGGTGAAAATGAAAAAGCCAATACCTGTGACATAGGCTCTACAGAAGTATTGAGACTCACAGCGAATAATTTAAGTGCAACGAATACTTCAATTGTTGATGCACTTACATCATTTCAAACTGAATTAGATAATTATAATCGATTGATTGCAGATAAAACGACCAATCAAGACTATATTCCCTTCTATAAAATTCAAGCTGATAAGTATAGTACTTTAGTGAAGTACACTAAATTAGATCAAAAGTATCGCACCATTTTTGTTGATCCTTTCGCGACAAGTTTACCCGCTGAGATTGTTACAAAAGATGCCGCAGGTAATAATGTTCGAATAGTCAAACATATGAGTGTAGATAATTATGATGTTGAGGTAAAAGCGCTTGGTATTGGGCTTCTAAATAGTAAAAATGAGTTTGAAGGTAAAGAAGATCCTGAGTTGAACTGTGAATGGAATTCGAATTTAAATAAAATCATGATATGGCGTACGAATGATAATGTCACTCCATCAGGTGACAGTGAATTCTGTAGTTATAAATTAATATTGAAGTCTGACAAAACGATAGTATCTTCAGCTTATGTTATTGGCAATTTTATTAATATTGCTCCAATAGTAAAAGATACAACATTAAATATTGCTTATGGATCTACAAATACTTTGGACGTGGATTTACTGCAATATGCAAATGATGATGGGGATGGTAATACAGGTGCTTTAACAAATCCGAATAAGCCTAAATTCTATGTAGATGCTAAAGGTGTAGAGTTACCAATCCGTATTGCGAGTAATATTGACCCTGTGGTGATTACGGCTGATCGTAGTGGCCCTTGCCCTGGTTCAGATAGTAAATTTACTTGTTACGGTGGTAAAGTCCATATTCAACTGAGAAGTACTTTAGATCCATTTAGCTATAAATTCACCTACTATGTTTATGATGCCGATGGTTTAATTTCTAATGCTGCAACTGCTCGATTAGAAAATTCAGGTACAGCAAAAGACAGTACACGTGTAAGTGGTGGTGGTTCTATGGGGTGGATGAGTTTAGTAGGTCTATTCGGTTTATTGGGGTATCGCCGATATCAAAATAAGAAGCTTAAATAAATCTCAACCTCTCTATAAGCACTATTTCATGACCAAAAGCCAGTTTTAGAACTGGCTTTTTTCATGGTGATTTTATTTTAGGTACGTTCTAGATTATGTATATTTTTTGCTATTTATATAGGATTTGTGCAGGAATTATATTATAAGTTTGAATAGCTATTGTTTTGTTTAATATCGCCCTTAAATCATGGGTTAACCTTTGGATGAATGCTTCATTTTTAAATGATATGAAACAATTTACTGTATTACCTCCAATTGATCAGATGAGTTTTATTTCTGAAGAATTAATTTCAATTAAACGTAATGATCTAGTGCCCTTATTAGATAATCAAACACGACTCAATTTATATGCAGATCAATTAATTCAGGCTCAATCTGTGTTGTTGAGTGGCATAGACACAAATTTAACGCAAAATTTGAATCAAATCATTGTTAAAATTATTGAGCAATTGTCTTCATCTAAGAAAAAACTTGATCAGCGTAAATTTAATGCGCTGCAAAAATGGTTAGGATTAGATTTAGAGTTTAGTGCGGGTCAAGTCAAATATATGTATGATTTAAATTATTTGATAGATGAGGCTAAACAGCTTAGTCGACGACTGCACATTGAAATTCAAAAATCGGAGTCACGTTTTCAGCAAGCGACGGGTTTGCGTACACAGATGGCAAAACATATCCGTGCAGCAGAAGAGTTCTTATACGAATACCCGAGTTTTGTACAAAATAGACATCCGCTAGATAATTTTGCAGATCGTTTATCTAAAAAAATTAATTCATTACAGACCTTACAAACCAGTAATGATATTGCTTTAGCTCAAATGCAACTGACTCAACAACTTTCGTTGGCTTTACTAGATCGTTTTAATGAAGCACAGCAAGTGTTGATTCCTGCTTGGCAATATCATCTGAAGCAAAGTAGTGCACAAAATTCGTTGAAGTCGACTGAAGATTTAGATAAAAGTCGTGATAAATTGATTCAATCACTAAAGAAATCATTAGAAAATAAATAGGGTATAGATATGAGCGATTCAAATTTACCACTCATCAAAACAGTTTCCGATGAACCACTAGAGTTACAGAAATTTGAACAATTGAATTTAAAAGAAATTGGGCTAAATGTTGAGGATTTCAATGAAGTTGTCAATGCACATAAAGACTTAGCCAATATTAATCATACTGCTGTTGCAGAGTATGGTAAAAATATTGCGGCTAAAACAGCAAGTTACACAGATGAGTTGTTAGATTTAGTCAAAAATAAAGATCTAGATGTTACGGGGCAAAAGTTGAATGAAGTTGTTCAAGTTGCTCAACAGTTGAATACTTCAAGTATTTTGAATAAATCTAAAAGCTCTGGGTTTATTGGTAATATTTTAAATAAATTCAAAGGTGCGAAACAGAGTTTTGATCAGCATTTTAATACCACAAAAGAGCAAATTGATGGTTTAGTAAAGGAAATTGAGATCTCGCAAACGGGTCTGAAAGCACGTGTTGAAGTTTTAGATCGTATGTTTAATGGCGTTCAAGATGAGTATCGTCAGCTTGGGATTTACATTGCAGCTGGTAAAATTAAGCAGCAAGAAGTACAACAAAATATTGTGACATTATCGGCACTTGAACAAAATCCGCAAACCAATCAAAAAGTTTATGACTTGAATCATTTAGCCAATAATTTAGAAAAACGTGTCAGTGATTTACAAGTTTTACAGCAATCTGCAATGCAAACTTTACCGATGATTCGTATTATCCAATCGAATAATATGATGTTGGTTGATAAGTTTTATGCAATTAAAAACATCACTTTACCTGCATGGAAAAATCAAATCAGTTTGGCAATTTCCTTACATGAACAGCGAAATAGTGTGCAACTTGCCAATACCATTGATGATGCAACCAATGATTTGTTAAAGCGAAATGCAGATTTATTACATCAAAATTCGGTAGATACCGCAAAAGCCAATCAGCGTTCTGTGATCGACATTGAAACTCTTGAACATGTGCAAAATACGCTGATTAAAACGGTCAATGATGTGATTCAAATTCAAAAAGAGGGTATGCAAAAACGTGAAGAGGCTTCGACTCGGATTAAAGCTTTGCAATCGAATTTGCAACAACTTGTACTAGATACCAGTGTAAATAAACAGTAGCACTATTCATTCTATACATTAAAGGTATGAACGATTGAATCAACAAGATCAATATCCAGTCAAGATTGAGCAGATTGAGCAAGGTCTGCTTGTATTACAGCGTAGGCAGCGAAATCTTGCTGTTTTGGCACTCGTCATTTCCACTATTGGTATTAGCAGTTTAGTCTCTGTTTTTTTTCAGCAAAATTTAGTGTTTCATTTGTTTGGTATTTCGCAACAGGTTCAACAGTTGCACATTCCATTTATGATTGATGAACAATTTAGAGAGTATATTCATCAGCCAAATTATTTAGCGAATGCATTTTCATGGTTCGGTTGGTTGTTACTCAAAGTTATTGTTTCATTTGTTGGTGCATTTTTTGTTGTTGGATTACTCAAAAAAATTAAGTTTTTTAAGATTAGATTACAGTCATTTTTACTTAAATTTGTTGCATGGATTGTGGTCTTTATCGTGTTCTGGTCAGGTCTAAGCTATATTCAACATGACTTGAATGAGGATGAATATTCTGAATTTAAAGCTTTTGTTCATTACGATAAAAGTATTCAACAGAGTGAAATTTATCAATATCTACAAAAAACTGATATTGCAGAGCCTGTTCAAGATTATCTATTGGCTCAAACAGCGTTGATGCATAAACCCGCTGATCTTGTGGTTGGGAAAGCGTATACCGATAAATTAATTAAAGCTGAAAATACAGATTCACATTTTTCACAATATGGATTTAAGCCTGAGCAACTTTGGACGATACAGCATCAAGTTTTTAATCAAGCAGTTTCTCCAATTGCTAAGAGTGTTGAATTGAAAGTTGTACGTGCAAACTTTTGGTCAAATATTGTTGAGAAGGCTTTGTGGGGAATTACGGTGATTACTTTATTGCTGGGTTTTATCATTTATCTTTTGTCGCAACGGATTGGAAAGCGCTTGCAACGTATTGGGGGGAGTTTAAAGTAGCTTGAGTATAAAAATAAATTGCCAATTTTTGAATTTATATACTTACTTAAAGATAGCTCCTTTCTTTTATGGAAATAACCATGAAAGGAGCATCATATATAACATTAAAATTCTCTCACATAAAAATTCTTCTAAATCTAAGCAAGTTCTTTGCTCCGCTCTAAAATGAGATCTTTCAGTTCTAAAGTATCAAAGGTTTTGTCCCAAATTTCACCATCCACAATATAAAAAGGTGTTGGATGTGTACCAAAACTTTTTACATATTGCGTGATTTCAGCTTGTCGGTCACTAATTTCTTTATGCGGAATTGAACGTAAAACTTTCGAACCATCTAAGCCCATTCCTTCGATAATATTTTTCAGCACTTCAGGATTGGCAATATCTTTACCATGCGCAAATAAAGCATGGAAAATAGCTTGCGTTAAAGCATATTGATCAAAGGCATTGTCGAGTGCCAATATAGCTTGATGTGCTAAACGGCTATTTGGCATACGTTTCATATGCTCAATATCGACCGTTAAATCTTGACTATAAGCTGCAAATTTTGCCATATCCAGTTTACGATTTGCTTCTTTTGTTCCATATTTTTCAGTCAAATATTGATAAACATTAAGACCTTCTTCTGGAATTTCAGGTAAAACTTGCACTGGTAATAATTCGATTTTTTTCGCAGTTGGTTGATTCCAATGTTGTTTTAGTTTTTCAAAAGCAACATAACTCATTGGATAAACGATATCGAATACAAATGCTATTTTCATTGTTCTACCTCACTTTATTGCAATCATTTATTTTGTTGAATCGGTTGTAAATAATAAGTTGCATATAGCAAACTTATTCACGAAGAACACATTGCGTGTATTTAGAATAGAACTTTGCTTATGGTTTGCGCATATTTTTTTGTGGCATGATGGTCGCAGAATTATTATTTTTTATCAGCGGTTAATCTAATCTTAAGGTTAATAAATACAAGAATCTTCATTGAATTTATGTAGAATATCCCGATAGATAATAGGTCATTTAAAGATTGGTAATAGGTAAAAAATCAGCAGCGTTGTTTTAAAATGGTCGATATTTCTTTAAATCTAAAAAAACGATCATTTTTATAAAAACAAACTGTTTTACCTATTTTTTGAATTACCGTACTATACAGTTATTGAATGAAATTAACTCCCTTGGAGATCGTTAGCATGTTAGATACAAATACTTCTGCACAATTAAAAACTTTATTAGAACGCCTTGAAAGCCCTATTGAAATCGTGGCATCTTTAAATGGTTCTGATAAGTCAGACAAAATTAAAGAATTAGTGACTGAAGTTGCTGCTCTTTCTGACCAAGTGTCTGCACGTTTTGATGGCCAAAATGATCGTAAACCAAGTTTCGGTATTGCAAAAGTTGGTGAGCAACCACGTGTGTTCTTTGCAGGTTTACCGATGGGGCATGAGTTCACATCACTGATTCTTGCATTATTACAAGTATCTGGTTATGCACCAAAAGTTTCTGATGAGCTTTTGGCTCAAATTAAAGCTTTAAACTTAACAGCAAACTTTGATGTTTTTGTTTCATTAAGCTGCCATAACTGTCCAGATGTTGTGCAAGCATTGAATTTAATTGCAATCAACAACCCTGGGACAACTGCAACCATGATCGATGGTGCATTCTTCCAAGATGAAGTTGAAGAACGCAAAATTTTAGCTGTACCTATGGTTTTCCAAAATGGCGAACATATTGGTCAAGGTCGTATGACTTTGGAAGAAATTGTTGCGAAATTGGACAGTGGTGCTGCGGCTAAAGATGCTGAAAAGCTGAATGCTAAAGACGCGTTTGATGTATTGGTGATTGGTGGTGGGCCTGCTGGTGCAACATCTGCGGTTTATGCTGCACGTAAAGGGATTCGCACAGGTATTGTTTCTGAGCGCTTCGGTGGTCAGGTCATGGACACCATGGATATTGAAAACTTTATCTCAGTACAGAAAACACAAGGTCCTAAGTTTGGTTCAGATATGGAAGCCCATGTACGTGAGTACGGTGTGGACATTATGAACTTACAAAAAGTGAAAAACATTGTTGGTGCAGACCAAACGGCCAATGGTTTAGTTGAAATTGAACTTGAAAATGGTGCAAAACTTGAATCAAAAACCGTGATTTTATCGACAGGTGCGCGTTGGAGAGAAATGAATGTACCTGGTGAAAAAGAGTATAAAACGCGTGGTGTTGCGTATTGTCCGCACTGTGACGGCCCTTTATTCAAAGGAAAACGTGTTGCAGTGATTGGTGGTGGTAACTCTGGTGTAGAAGCAGCAATTGATCTTGCTGGTATTGTAGAGCATGTGACCTTGGTAGAATTTGATACTAAATTACGTGCGGATCAGGTACTTCAAGACAAATTGAATAGCTTGCCAAATACCACTGTGATTTTGAATGCACTTTCGACTGAAGTTATTGGCGATGGTTCTATTGTTACGGGTTTGAAATATAAAGACCGTGCAACTGATATTGAGCATACCATTGAGCTTGCAGGGATCTTTGTACAGATTGGTTTATTGCCAAACACGGACTTTTTGAAAGGAACAGCAGTTGAACTTTCAAATCGTAATGAAATTGTGGTGAATGATCGCAATGAAACCAATGTAAAAGGTGTATTTGCTGCAGGTGATTGTACCACTGTACCCTACAAGCAGATCATCATTGCGGCGGGTGAGGGTGCAAAAGCATCATTATCTGCATTCGATTATATTATCCGTTCAGGACAATAATCGTTAAAACTGTTTCAAGGTAACAGTGGTTAAAAGTAATAATAAATAAGTCAGCGTATCTATTGATGTGCTGACTTATGCTAAATTTTTAAAGTAAATTTACCCTTTATAGGAATTGAGTTGCTAACAGCTCAGTTCCTTTTTTTTGTGAATTTATTCTAAAGTTGATGTATAAAGTACAGCGTTAATCTATACAGCTTCGTCATTAACATTATCTGATACTCATTTTATGGTTAATAGTGTTGAACAATGGAACAAAATAATTTACAGGCTCGTTTTCATAAACGTACATAAAAAACCGATCTATTAAAACTGAGATAATAAAAAGCCACGAGCTCCCCAATGCACGTGGCTTTTTTTCCTTTTATATTATTATTTTACCCTTGGTTAGAGTTGAGTCTTTATCGCTCAATCTCTTTTATTTATTGTTGTTATCTAAGCATATGGTTAATTTTAATTAAGCAAAAAGTATTCCAATATTCGACTTTATCGATCATTCATCTTTATTAACCAAATAAACAAAGGTAGTGAAAACGATTTAATAATTGTTCCTTGTTTTCTATGTGCTTCGGATCTTGGACAATACATTCAATCGGGCAAACATCGACACAGGTCTGACGCTCATAAAAACCAACACACTCGGTACAGCGCTCAGTATTAATTTCATAAAACTTTTCACCTTCAAAAATTGCCTGATTTGGACATTCTGCAAGACACATATCACAGTTAATACATTGATCTGTAATGAGTAAAGCCATTAAAACTCGCCTTTTAAATTGCCTGATATGCTAATGATGTTGCTGAAATATCAACAGTGGATGTCGGTAGATTACGGATCAACAATGCATATTGCATATTTACATCCGCAGGAATAGGAATTTGTACAATATGCCCAGAACCCTTAGCTTCTGTGATTGAAAGACCTTTTTTATCCAAAATTTCATCAAGAATGAAAGAGATATTTCCAGATGTTGTCATAAGTTCCAGTGAATCACCCACCACAAAGCGATTCTTGACATCAATTTTGATGTAATTGTCATGACGCTCTAAAACTTCACCGACAAATTGTTGATGTTCAAACCTTGATGAACCTGTTTCATAATTCTGATAGTCAGTATGAACATGGCGGCGCAGAAAACCTTCGGTATAACCACGATTTGCTAAACCTTCAAGTTGCAACATTAACGAAGCATCAAAAGCTTTGCCTTGCAGTGCATCATCTATCGCTTTACGGTAAATTTGTGCTGTTCTGGCGCAATAAAAGTAAGATTTGGTGCGTCCTTCAATTTTTAGAGAATGAAGACCCATTCGGGTTAAGCGACCTACATGCTGCACGGCGCGTAAATCTTTGGAATTCATGAAGTAAGTCCCATGTTCGTCTTCTTCCGCAGCAAACATGTCTTCTTCATTGCGCTGTAATAAAACCGGTTCGCCATATTGATGTTGTTGTATGGCATGTTGCTCGTCGGCATCTTTATGGTTGCAGCAGTCTGATGTTGTCTCCAGTAGTGTGACTGGAATGACATCCCCTAAGACATCTTCTGCCGCTTCGTGAATTTTATATTCCCAGCGACAAGCATTGGTGCAAGCGCCTTGATTTGCATCACGTTTATTCATATAGCCTGAAAGTAAGCAACGACCGGAATAAGCCATGCAAAGCGCACCGTGTACAAAAACTTCAATTTCCATATCTGGTACGTTTTGCTTAATTTCCTCAATTTCTTCAATAGATAATTCACGTGACAAAATAACACGTGTCAGTCCCATATTTTTCCAAAACTTAACCGTTGCCCAGTTCACTGCATTGGCTTGTACAGACAGGTGTATAGATTGGTCTGGAAAATGTTCCCGAACCATCATGATTAAGCCAGGATCAGACATAATAAGGGCATCGGGTTGCATAGCAACGACGGGAGTAAGGTCACGAATGAAACTTTTTAATTTGCTGTTATGTGGCTGAATATTCACAACAACGTAGAATTTTTTGCCTAAAGCATGCGCTTCAGAAATGCCAATTTTTAAATGATCATGATCAAATTCATTGTTACGAACACGTAAACTATAGCGTGGCTGACCTGCATACACAGCATCTGCACCATAAGCAAAGGCGTAGCGCATGTTTTTCAGTGAACCTGCAGGAGAGAGTAGTTCGGTAATGTGTGAGATGCTCATACAATTAAAGGCATACAAAAAATATGGCTTTATTGTAGGTTGTTAAAAATAACTTTCAACCTAGTAAATAAGTCAGGATTATCAAAAAATGAATTCATTAATATTTAAAAATGAGTAATATTTCGAAGAATAATTAAAATAATGTGCTATTGGTCAATAATTTTTAGAGCTTTTATGATGGTGTGATGAAAATATAAGAGCTAGAAATTTTTATTTGAATCCATCAAAAGTCTGTTTATTGGACAAAACCATTAAAAATACATCAAAATATTTTTAAAGAAAAATTAAAAATAGGCATCATTAGCATAAAAAAGCATCAGCTCATATACCATCGATATCGTTATTTTAGTCAGATTATGGGCTATTATAATTTGAGTTAGCTAAATATTAATAGTTATCTGTAACTACTTTAACTTAGAAATATCTTTATATTGCTTGATCAATGCAAAGAGCATCAAGCATATTTTCTATTGATAAAAGTTATTCCGTTGCTTCAAGTTTTTTCACAATCTGACAATCATCAATCGTGGTATTTGAAGAGCAGGATTGGCGTAATTCATACAATTGTGATTTAAAATTCTGTAATTCTTGAATACGGCTTTCCACATGCTGAATATGTTCTTCAATCAATTGGTCAATTACTTTACAACCTTGTTTAGGTTGTTGAATCTGCGCCAAGAGCTGAGTGATTTCATTTAAGGTCATGTCCAAAGCACGACAGCGTTTAATAAAAATCAGGCGTTTTAATGTTTCATCATCATAATATTTATAATTATTATCAGCTCGATAGCAGGATTTAATGAGCTGTTTTTTCTCATAAAAACGAATGGTATCTGTTGGAAGTTGTGTCCGCTTTGCTAAATCACTGATTAAATATTGCTGCATAGTTTTCTTCCCAAATTTTAAACTAAAGGCTTGACCTTGGAGTAAGTCCATAGTTTTAAATACAAGTATAGATGATTTTTTTTATCAATGTGAGTACCTTTTGAGTTTCTCCTGAATAGCGAAATTCTAAGGTTGGATAAAAAATCAGTCAGATCCTATTTAACTAAAGGGGGAAGCGTAATGGCATGTAGTTGTAGTCATGAACCTGCACCACAAAAACCGAACAGTAAATTTAGAACAGCATTGTGGATTGCATTATTCATTAACCTTGCCATGTTTTTTGTCGAGTTGATTGGTGGAGCGTATGCACATTCGTCGGCATTGTGGGCAGATTCTTTAGATTTCTTTGGTGATGCTGTTAATTACGGTATTTCACTTGCGGTTCTCGGTGCGAGTTTGTATTGGCGAGCGACAGTGGCGTTGGTGAAAGGTCTAACCATGGCGCTGTTTGGTTTTGTAGTGATTGGTAAAACGATATATGCCTATATGCAGGGAATTCCACCCGAGGCAATGACCATGGGCTTTATTGGTGTGTTGGCTTTAATAGCCAACATCATTGCAGCTTTGGTTCTTTATGCCTTCCGTGATGGTGATTCTAATATGCAATCTGTATGGCTATGCAGTCGTAATGATGCGATTGGGAATGTCGCCGTGATTCTTGCTGCTGTGGGTGTATTTGGTACAGGAAGTTTATTACCCGATATTCTTGTTGCGGTCATTATGGCAACTTTAGGTTTAACAGGTGGTTATCAGGTGATTCAAAAAGCATTGCAGGAACGGAAAGAGACTAAAACTGTGAGTGCTTAATGGTTGTTTTGAATGGTGTTTTTAATTGATTTTAAACCTTTAAGTTTTTTTTTATGTAGTATTTAAATAAGTTGAACCGTTAATTTAAATAAAACTCCATTAATTTGATCTTATCATTTTAATGGAGTTATTTGTTTTTATCATCAGTCATGCTTCACGCTCGATATTTTAAGTTAATTTCAATCAAATTTTTTGTGACATCGAAATCACTATTGTCCATATTGTGATAATAATCGAGTAAAACTATACCTAGACGTGCAGGGTGTTTAGGCAAACTTTCTAAGATAATCATCAATGCTTTATTCATCACAGGATAGGACGTTAATCCATTTCCCCATGCTAAATCATAGGGTGTTTCTGTCTCAGAATGGGTTTGAATACAGTTATAACTGATATACAAAGTATCATTGATCGTTGATGCCGCTTCATCAATCATTTTTTTTATGCTATGTATTTGTTTTGCAGTTTCTGTATGACTGTGCTGTGGAAGTATACGAAAATCTTGGTCTAAATGATTTGCATATTGGTTATGTTCAGATTGACAAGGAATGCCAATATCACTGATTGTAGGGCAGTGATTGAAGAATACAATTTTGCCTTTCAGTTCATGCAATGTTGTGTTTATATCACCTTGATAATAATAAGATTTATCGCCATCTATAAGGAATTTTTCTAAGTGATGCATAAAATTACGTTTAAAATTTAAAAACTTAGTTTCTCTTTGCATAATTTGAATACAAATCACTTCTGTTGGATGACGCAATAAGAAGTTTTTACACGTTAAAAGAACTTGTTCGAAGTTGATTTGGCAATGATAGCGATCATGAATCACACTCAAAGAATAATCTTCAGGATCAGTACAAGCCAATTGAATGTCTAGAAAACGAATACCGTCATGTAGTTGTTCACGTAAACTATAATTTTGATGTTTGATATGATTCATGGAATCGCCAAAATTATATGTGGCTGAACAATGTGTTCCTGGAATGGTTATTTCACTTAATTTAAGATTAGGATCTAGATGTCTCATCCAATCATGCCTAGCAACACTATAAGCATGTTTATTTATTACAAGATTCATCACAAAACTCGACGTCATGTTTGAGTCTAAAATATAAGCAGATTTGAGAATAATTCATATCACTAAAAATAAGTAAAATTTAAATAAAAAACCGAGTGAAATACTAGGATTTTAATAAAAAACAAAGGTATATGTGGTTTTTTGATCAACTGAAATTGAGCTAATAATGTGATTGTAATCACTTTTTGGTGGCTTGCATCATGCGCAAAAGCCACCGTTTGAAGCGGAAATAAAAATGAATCAACAGGCTTTATTTGCGAGTTTTAAAGTCGAAAATAGACAACTAGCTTCTGATTATATAAATTATTGAATCAAAGCATTTAAATTGAGTTTTTAATCAAAAATTTTATGAATGGCTTGGAAAGGTAAGGTCACTACATCGAAAGCAACAGCAAATGGGAATAGCATGACTTTATCCGCAGTTTTACTGCCTGCTTTTGAATAATCCTTAACGTGTTCATTGGTATAAATCGTCACGCTATAAGGTTTGCTCAATGCTTTAAGTGAAGCGCTATTGGTTGCTGTTGGATAAATTAAGCCAGACAAAGCTATATTGAAACAAAAGCGCTGTGCTTTTAAACGATGGTCACTTGACGTAGTACATTCTTCTGCGCCATTTTCTATGAAAAACTCACGATCTTGTTTGGTAACATCTTCGGAAAGTTTGACGTATCTGAGTGGAAGTGTGCCAGAGAATTGACCATCATTTTTTTCAGAATAAAAAGTCAGTGCTTTTTCAATTTGGATCAGTTTAGGGTCTAGCCCTGTAATCACTTTAGCGAAGCGAGTGCCACCACTGGTTAGTACATAACTATTTTTTTGACCAACAATCACAATGCTGTCTGCAGGTAATGTGGAAACGGCTTGTGCAGGTTTACCAAAAGCCACTACCGTATCATTCACTAATACCGATTGAACCGTACGTGTACGCACGCCATCATCTTTATCTAAAAGTGTTGCAGTAGCACAACCCGATAAAATTGCGGCAGATGAAAGTGATGCGATGAAACAAGTTTTCTTATAAAATTTATACATTTATTTTACTCAGTGTTAAAACGATATAGTTATAGCATGCTCAATTTAGCACCGTAAGTATGTAATCTACCAAATCTCAGTGAAGTTGTTCAGTTCAGAATATCTGATAATGTAGTATTTTATACTCAAAATAGCCTAATTCAATTCATCTAGTTTTAAAAAATAGTCTCTTTTAAATGCATGATCTTGGGGAATGCTTTGTAAGAATAATAAAGCGGCTTCATTGGAACAGTCTTCTCTTAAACATCTTTCAATGAATGTGATATCCACAAATTGATCTGCAATACCTGCTCGACCTACATCTAAAAAGAAAATTTCATCTTTATTATTCAGGAAGATATTGCTGTCTGTGATGTCACCATGAGAAAAAACAAAATCTTCAGGAAATTTATTCTGATTTAAATATTCAATCAATTGTACTTGTGATTGAAATTTTCCCCAGACGTGTACATCAATATCATCTCGGTCAATATCGTCAAGCAAATCATGGTCGATAAAAAATTGTGATTCTTGTAGTCGATAATCAATATTCGAGAGGAAAGGACAATCTTGTATAGCAATAGATTGTAGTTGTTGTAAGGTATTTTGATAAATTGAAATGAGCTCTTTTCCATCAAACTTCAAATTAGCGATAGCTGTCGCATCGACTGCTTTCGTGATCATATATTCATTTTCATGATCTTTACTGATGCAGACCACTTCAGGAACATTCAATTTTCCTGCGAGCCAATTTAATATTTGAGCTTCACGGAGGGTACTATAGGTTGTATTTGAATAAATCAATGCCGTCATTTTTAAATAGAATAGTTCACCGTTTTTAGAAAATGAGTAGACATCAGAAGGTGATTGTCCAATTTTATTGGCGACTAGTGGATTGTTATTGATGAACTGTAAAATGGCGGATGGAAGTGGAGGCATGTTTAATCATCTCATTAAAAATAGTCGCTATGAAATATTCGGTGATTCATTCCGTCATGAGTCGGATTTTTACAGTGATTTGCAAAGTTTTTCCGAATTTAGATTGTAATTTTACGCCAAGATTCTTAGAATTGCTCGCTTGTCTGCGCGATCATCGGAACTGAGCCTTGAGTAATTTTCTAACCGAACACCTGATACATCGTGATGGTGATTTTATGGTGATTCATAAGCCTGCGGGCATACTCACAGTTCCAGGAAAAACTGAAGATTTACAAGATTGTGTGATTAACAGATTACTTAAAATTGAACCTAAAACGTTACTTATTCACCGTTTAGACCGTGATACTTCAGGTATTTTGGTATTTGGCTTAAGTAAATGGGGACAAAAAAGTATTTCTCGCCAGTTTCAAGAACGTCAAACCGCTAAAACATATCAAGCTATTGTCGCAGGAACTTTACACGGTGAAGGTACTGTTGACGTGCCTGTTATTTATGATCCTGAGCATCCGCCATTACATATTGCAGATCCAGAACATAACAAGCCAGCTTTGACGCATTGGAAAGCCATCGAACATTTTCAAATACAAGATCAGTCTGTAACACGTGTTGAATTGACACCGGTTACAGGGCGGTCACATCAGCTACGTGTGCATATGCAATATTTAGGTCATCCAATTATTGGCGATACTTTATATGCAACAGCAGAACAGCAGCAGCTTATGCCACGGTTATGTTTGCATGCACAGCAACTGAGTTTTCATCATCCCCAAACAGAGGAGCTTGTACAATTTGATTGTCCAGTTCCATTCTAGTCAAAAAATTTAAACAGATATTGAAAAGCTCGAAATTTAGTGGGCTTTATGTCAAAAAGTATTGCGTAAAGGGTCTAAAATTTGTTCAAATATTCTCCTGATTTGAGCAAGCCTGTTTTAACCCGAACATGAGATAAAGGTAGAAAAAATTGCAACAATTTGCTATAGGTCAACGTTGGTTATCAGACACAGAAACTGAATTAGGTTTAGGTGTATTGATTGATTTCGATGAACGTTCAATCAGTATTCTCTTTCCAAAAAGTGACGAAACGCGTGTATATGCACGTAATAATGCGCCTTTATCTCGTATCGTTTTTAATGTAAATGATGAAGTTCAGGATCAAGAAGGTAGCAAATGGACTGTAGAATCATTTGATGACCGTCATGGTGTGATTCGTTATAACGTGATTCGTACACTTGAAAATGGTGAAAAAGAACGTAAAGCACTGAATGAAACACGTATTGGTGCGACCATTCAATTGTCTAAACCGTTAGAGCGTTTGCTTGCAAGCCAAATTGACTATAAAGAATGGTATGACTTGCGTATTGAAGCGATGCAAATGCAAGCCAATATGCAAACCTCTCCATTACGTGGTCTTGTTGGCGCACGTGTTGGTTTAATCCCGCATCAACTTTATATCGCACATGAAGTGGGTAAGCGTTTTGCTCCACGTGTTTTACTTGCCGATGAAGTGGGCTTAGGTAAAACCATTGAAGCAGGTTTGATCATTCACCAACAACTTAAAACGGGTCGTTCGGAACGTATTTTAATTCTCGTTCCAGATTCATTGCAGTATCAGTGGATGATTGAAATGCGTCGTCGTTTCAATTTGAATTTCTCATTGTTCGATTTAACTCGTACTGCTTCGATGAAAGAACACGATCCAGAGTTGAATCCATTCCTGACTGAACAATGCATTATCGCTTCTGTCGATTTAATGATTGACCATGATGATTTACGTGAACAAGCACTTGAAGCAGGATTCGATTTATTAGTCGTCGATGAAGCGCATCATTTGATGTGGAGCGAAGAAGACGGTGGTAATGACCGCTATGACCTTGTTGAAGAACTTGCAGAAAAAACAGAAGGTGTATTACTTCTTACTGCAACGCCTGAACAATTAGGTGTAGAAAGTCATTTCGCACGTTTACGTTTACTTGACCCACAACGTTTCAGTTCACTTGAACGCTTCTTGGATGAAGAAGTGCAATATCATCACACAGCTAAAATTGCTGAAGTGTTAATGTCTGATCTTCCTTTAGACGCTGAGCATTTAGCGGCTGTAGAAAAATTACTTGGTCATTCAATTGAAGACCAACCTGAACATCGTTTTCGTGCCATTCACGAATTATTAGATCGTCATGGTACAGGTCGTATTTTATTCCGTAATACTCGTGAAGCAATTCAAGGCTTCCCTGGTCGTGACTGTCAGCCAGCGGCTTTACCTGCACCAGAAAATTGGTCAAAAGATGGTAAATTACGTGAGCAAATGTGGCCAGAAGAAACGCAGCTCGATGGCGCATGGATGGAAGCAGATCCACGTGTTATGTGGTTAATGGAACGTCTTCGTACAGATTTAAAACATAAAAAAGTGTTGTTGATTGCACGTACTGGCCCAGTCGTTGAAGCGCTTGAAAGTGTATTGCGTATTCATGCAGGCATTCGTACCGCAATGTTCCATGAAGGCATGAGCTTATTGGAACGTGACCAAGCAGCAGCTTATTTCGCCGAAGACTCATATGGCGCACAAATTTTATTGTGTTCTGAGATTGGTTCAGAAGGACGTAATTTCCAGTTTGCATCAGATCTTGTATTGTTCGATTTACCTGCGAATCCGGATGTATTGGAACAGCGTATTGGTCGTTTAGACCGTATTGGTCAAGAAAACCGTATTCAAATTCATGTGCCTTATCTTGTTGGTACAGCACAAGAACGTATGTTCCGTTGGTATAATGAAGCGCTGAATATTTTCAGTAGTATTTCACCAACAGCACAGACACTACAAGAAAACTTTATTGTCGATCTTAAAGGTTGTTTGTTAGAGGATAAACCGCAAGAATTTGAAGAGTTGCTTGAAGCTGTAAATGTACAGCGTCAGTCACTTGAAAATGAATTACAAGAAGGTCGTGACCGTTTACTCGAATATAATTCATGTCGCCCGATCGTTGCACAAGAAATTGTGACGGCGCTTGAAGACTATGATGACAATACATTATTACCAATGTTTATGAAGCGCTTTATGGCGTCGACCAATATTGATTTTGATGAACAAAGTAATGGTACAGTCATTATTAAACCGACAGATCAAATGCAAGTTCAAGGCTTGGATATTGATGAAGAAGGGATGACAGCGACTTTCTACCGTGACCAAGCACAGATTCGTGAAGATGCACAATATTTAACATTAGAGCATCCATTTACAGAAAGTGTTATGGAAATTATCCGTACGCAATCGTTTGGTAGCACCAATGTTGCAATTTTAAAAACCAATGCTTTAAAACAAGGTTCTTTATTGTTAGAAGTATGGTTCAAAGTTGATGTGATTGCGCCAAAAGCATTGAACTTACCCTCAAGCTTACCAACACAGTTGATTCGTGTATTGTTAACGGAAACAGGGCAGGATATTACTGCAAAACTTGATCCTGAAATCATTAAGCCGTATATACACCATTTAGATAGCAACAGCTGCCGCCAAGTCGTAAAAGCGCGCCGTGAAGTGATTGAAGAGCGTTATGAGCAATCACTAGGTGTTGCTAAAGCTGCTTTACCGCAATTGATAGAACAGGCGAAAGAAATTTACGGCAGTAAATGGCAATATGAGATTGACCGTTTAACGTATTTGAAGCAATTTAATCCAAGTATTCGTGAAGACGAAATCACGCGCTTACAGAAATTCCAAAAAGAAGGTCTAGGCTTATTGGATGGTTTATCTGTAACACCTGAAGCAATCCAAGTGTTAGTCGTGGTTAAACCTTAATCCTTGTAGTCTTTACTTAGATTTCAAAAGCTCCTTGGGGAGCTTTTTTGTGACTAAATACAACGTATTGAGCATGTGATAGGTAGGCTATAGATCATGATCTACGCAATCTTAAATTTTCTAATCTGTAAATAAATTGTAATATTTACAGTGTTTTATCAAAAATTTAGGTTTGAATCATTTAAACAATAATATTGTCATGTTCTCAAACTATTCAAAATTAAGTTGATCAACTTTAAATCATACCTGCTTCTTTAAGTTCTAATTTGAGATAAGCATAGAAAATAGGCGCAACAATCAGACCTGCTAACCCAAAAATCGACTCAAATATAAGCATTGCTAATAAAACTTCCCAAGAGGCTGCATGAATTTTAGTACCAATGATTTTGGCATTCACAAAATACTCAAGCTTATGAATTAAAATTAAATAAATCAGTGCAATACCGGCTGTAGCTACAGAAATGGTTAAACCTGTAATGACAATAATAGTATTGGAAATTAAATTCCCTACAATTGGAATTAAGCCAAAAATAAAAGTAAGAATCACCAAAGTATTGGCAAAGGGTAGATGTATGCCAAAAATTGGCAGGATAATATGTGAAAAGACAAAGAACAATGCGGTATTAATCAACGAAATTTTAAATTGTGCAAAGACGACATTTTTGAAAGAAATTGATAGATTTTCAATTCGTTTCATCATCGCAGCTTTAAAAGCAGGATGATCGGGCGCTTTATGTAGACGATTTAAAGATACTAAAATCCCGACAATTGAACCAATTAACATGGTTGCAAGATTGTGAATAAAGTCTGTCCCTGTATGTTTCAGAGTTGATAAATTATCTTTCATTAAATCAAGAGTTTGGTCTTTAAGCTCTGGCAAGGTGTAAGGAATAAAACCTGGAATGTATTGGGCAATTTCCAACTGAAGGTTTTGCAAGGTTGAATCGATTTGTAGACTTAAAGCATTTATGCCTGAGCCTTGTACGTCTTGCTGCATAAAACTGATTAAACTGGTAATTGCAAAGGTAATCAATGCAACAATAATGATGCCTAATACAACACTAATGGTGAGTCGAGCGCGCTGACCGTCGACATATTTTTCAATGATATTGCCTAAACTGTTAATAATTTCGAAAATAACAAAACCAGAGAAAAAACTAGCAAGCAGATGCAGCGGAATGATCAGTACCAATCCTAAAAACATAAGTAAATAACTGGCTATGATGCTTTGTTTATTGTTAATCAGTTGCATTATCTGTCCTGTAAGGGAATCTGATAAAAATAGAGAGTGGATCTTATTGTAGGCTTGTTATATTAATTTGCTATTAACTTTTAAATAAGTTGAGTGGTTATTGGCAATAGATTTTTAACTTTCCAAAAAAAGAAGGATCGCATTCAATACTTCGGCAAAAGGGAATTTTGTAAAAGGTGATGGTGTGCAATATTTAGTTATATTCAATATTGAATGTAGTTGTTGCATAGACGCTGACGCTGGTTGTATTTGTAGCAGTTTTTTTGCAAAAATAATTTTAATCAAATTTTATTTACATTGAAAGCTTCCATTCCAAGCCTGTCTGCGAAAGGAAGCTGGAGTGACCAATATAGCTTTTAAATAAATATTAGTTTTAGTAAATTTATTATTTAGTTTAACTGTTTTATGGAATGTGAAAATTAAATAAGAGATAGTTTTTTAATTAAAATAATAAATAAAGATAATTTTTAATAATATTGTATTTTAAAAAATCACTAGTATTTTATTTGTAAATCATTAATCCGTATAATTAAAATTAAATAAATTTATCATTTGTTATAATACATAGGGTTTTATTTAATTTTTTGTTTAAATTTCACGTTAAATACTATTGGTATTAATATTAAATTAAGAGTTATATTGTTTTATCAGCAATAATGTTTATAAAAGTGAGTGAAAATACCTGATTTCAGTGATTGATAAAATTTTAAATAATGTAAAAATATTCTTTAAATAAGTGGGGTGGAATATGTTTAATATGAATTGTGTACTCCCAAAACCAGTATTAATATTGGAGGATGACCCATCAGTTCAAACCAGAATCCAAGATATTCTCATGCAGTTTGGTTATAAAATTCAGGAATTGAATTTTGCTCAAACGATAAAAATAGCTCAAGATATTTATGCAGAATATAAGCATCAGCTTGTATTGGTAGATTTAGGTTTGCAAGATGGTAATGGTGTTGATTTTATCCATTATTTGCGGACAGAAATGCAGGAAAAAGATATTCCTATTATGGTGGTATCGGCGTGGAATACTTCTGAGATGATTGTCAAAGCATTATCAGAAGGTGCATCTGGCTATGTACTTAAAGAACGTGATGATTTTGAATTGATGTTTGCAATTCGCAGTTTATTACGTGGTGGTGTAATCATAGAACCATTTGTTACCAATGAAGTTTTAAAAAATATGTATGTGGAAGGGAAGATTAAGCCTGATATCGTTGAGAATATTCCACAGTTAACATCTAATTTATCTAATCGTGAACTTGAAATTTTAAACTCAGTAGCTGCAGGTAATAGCAGTCGTGAAATTTCAGAATTATTAAATATTTCTAAATTTACAGTAGATTGTCATATTAAAAATATCTATCATAAATTATCTGTAAATTCGCGTACTAAAGCAATTAATGCTGCGAAAAAAAATGGTTTAATTAATTAGTTATAATTTTATAAACATTTCATTAAATAAAATATTATATAATAATTTTTATGGTTTAAGAATTTAAGAGTATTTTGAAAGCTAATAGGGCAGAGTAAAACTTGAAGTGCGACATAAACCACCTAATTAATTTAAAGGGTTTATGGAGTATATAAAATTGTCATACCATCATCTTAACTTTGAAG